>JAGOJE010000023.1 GCA_017995275.1 Rickettsiaceae bacterium
TACTTGAGCTTTCCATAAGATTTTGAGCCTCTTTTTTGATTTCAGGGTCTATATCTGGTACGGCATTTATTCCCATCACCAATCCATTTATATAAAGCCCAGTACCACCAACTATTATAGGCAGTTTTTTACTTTCTAAAGTTCTTATGGCAATAGATGCAGCATCTATATATTTTGCTACAGAAAAATGACTTCCAATAGATAAGTAATTATATAAATAATGAGGTATTAATTTTTTATCACCCTCTGTGGGGGAAGCAGTAAGAATTGGTATTTCCTTATAAATCTGCATAGAATCTGCATTTATTATTGCTCCATTTGATAGCTCACACAGTCTAGCAGCAAAAGCGGATTTACCACTTGCAGTTGGTCCACATATTATGACTATCCTTTTTTTCATGATACATCATTTATAGAAGGTTTTAATATCAGCAATTTGCTGTTACCATAGATTCTCTCAGCCATAATTTCGTAGCTTTCAGGGATTTTAACATCTTCTTTTCTTGCAACTTCTACCAATATTGTAGAACTTGCTTTTAGCCATCCATTTTTATGTAAAGATATAAGAGCGCTTTCAGCAAGAGATTTAAAATATGGTGGGTCTATAAATATTACATCATATTGCATTTTAGCTTTTGGTAGATTTGAGGCATCGAGAATTAAATAAGAAAAACTTTCTGATTCGCCTATTTGCTTAGTAAATTCCTTGATTGATTTTATATGAGAAGCTTGCATATCTATGCATGTTGCAAAAGCAGCTCCGCGAGATATGCTTTCAATAGCAAGACTCCCAGTGCCAGAAAAAAGATCGAGAACATTTGCGCCTTTTAGCATATTTCCAGAAGATAAAATGCTAAATATTGCCTCTTTCAGCTTGCCTGTTGATGGTCTGTAATTTGCGCCTTTTATCGTAGGTATAGCAAGGCCTTTTAATCTACCAGATATTATTTTCATAAAGACAATTTATTTGTTATGTTTGTTTCAATAACATCTCCTGGATTCAATTTCCCTAGTGAAAATGGACCGTAAGATATGCGAATTAATCGATTTACTTTTAGACCAAAATGAGTAAATATTTTTCTTATTTCTCTGTTTTTTCCCTCTGTTAAATGCACTTCAAACCAGTTGTTTGTAGAGCCAGATTTCAACAAATTTATTTCTTTCGGTTTATAAAAGATCCCTTCTATATTTACCCCATCTTTTGCTTTTGAGATTGCTTCCATATCAACTTTCCCAAAGGTTCTAACCTTATATATACGCAAGAAATTATTGCTAGGTAATTCTAATTTTCTTGCAAGATCACCAGAATTGGTAAGTAGAAGTAAACCTTCGCTGTTTAGATCCAACCTTCCTACAGATATTACTCTTGGTAGATTTTTTGGTAAATTTGTAAAAACAGTGGGGCGATTTTCTGGATCTTTATGAGTAGTTACAAGTCCTACAGGCTTGTAATATAACCACAAACGAGGTTTTGATGTTTCGCTAATTTGCTTTCCATCTATCGTGACTATATTTTCTTCAGAAATATTAAGTGCAGGAGTCTCTACTATTTTCCCATCAACAGCAACTCTTCTTTCCAGAATTAGCTTTTCAGCATCCCTCCTAGAGCAATAGCCAGAATTGCTAATTACCTTTGCTAATCTAGATGACATATTAATTCTTCAGCTATCTGTACAGCATTTAAAGCAGCTCCTTTACGGAGATTGTCGCATGTTACCCACATATTTAATGTATTTGGTTTTGTTTTATCTTCACGTAACCTCATTACAAAAACTTCATCTTCACCGACTATTTCTACAGGTGTTATGTAAGATGTATCGCTATTTTGCAATATCATTCTTACGCCATCAGCTTCGAATAATATTTCTCCTGCTTCTTCTGCTGTAATTTCTTTCTCAAACTCTACATTCATAGATATCGAATGACCAGTGAAGATTGGCACTCTCACGGAAGTGACAGTTGTAAGCGCGTGCTCTCCTAAAATTTTGCCTATTTCACATGCTATTTTTACTTCCTCATCTGTATAACCATCTTCTTCAAAATCACCTATTTTAGGTATTAAATTAAATGCGATTTGCTTTTCAAAAAAATCATTCTGCAATTGCTGTAACAAGAACTTGCTTTTTGTTTGATCGTGTAACTCATCCATAGCAGATCTTCCAGCGCCAGAAGTTGATTGATAAGTTGAAGCAACAATCCTTTTTATTCTTGCTGCATTATCAAGTGGTTTTAGTGCTACGCACATTGGAATTGCAACGCAATTAGGATTAGCAATAATCCCTGATTCTTTATATTTTCTTATTAGATGACCATTTACTTCTGGAACTATCAAAGGTACATTTTCATCCATTCTAAATAGCGATGTTTTATCTATCACAACTGCTCCAGATTTTACAGCATCAGGAACAAATTTTCTAGAAATATGAGACCCTGCAGAGCTAAATACAATATCTATATTTGAAAAATCAAAATTGTCTAAACTATCTACTGTCAGAGTTTTATTTTCGCCAAAACTTATTTTCTTGCCAAGAGATTCTGAAGATGCCAGTGCGTAGAGATTTTCTACAGGAAAATTGCGTTCTGCAAGAATATTGATAGTTTCACGCCCAACATTACCGGTTGCTCCAACTACTGCTATATTATATTTTTTCATTTTAAATCCGATTAATTGTTTGATTATACGTCGTTTTTTATAGATCTTGTACCACCTAATATGTGACTATGAAAGTGGAAGACTTTTTGTCCGCTTTGTTCTCCAACATTAGATGATATTTTGAAGCTCTCAAGACCAGCGTCTTTGGCTATTTTTGCTACTGTAGAAAAATAATAGCTTACATCTTCTGCTGGAGCTTTCGTAACAAAGTCTGAGTAATCTTTATATTCGCCTTTTGGAATAACTAATATATGAACTGGTGCTACTGGGGCTATGTCCCAAAATGCTATAAGTTTATCATCTTCATAGACTTTTTTTGCTGGGATCTCATCCCTTAGTATTTTTGCAAATATATTGTTCTTATCATATGTCATAAATAGCTCCTTTTATTTTCTTTTGAATATTATAGCGTCAGATACAGTTCTTTGCACTTTTTGTCCCAAATTTTCTTCGTTATCTCCAGTAGTAACATTTATTACTTTGCCTTTTATCCATAAAGTTGAAGATCCACCTCCATCCAAATTAATAGCTGATATACATCCTATTTTTTTCATCAGATTTGCAAGTTCTAACATTGTTAGTCCAGATATTGTGCCAGTGAAGGAATTTTTTAAGATCTCTTTCAGTTCTGATATCGTAATTTCATCCACTTTCTTATGTTTATAATTCTTCAGCAATCCATCCGACTGTTCTTGTAATAGAGATTGTACATCTGCAAGGCTCATTGAGTATATATCCTTTTCATATCTATGTTCGGCAACTACTATAACAATGGTTCCATCTTTCTTTGTTCCAATAGCGGTGCGAGCATGTTGTGCGTAAAAAGGTTTTTTCTTACTTAAGGCTTTTTTATCTACAATTCCATTTTTTACTAAAAATGGAATGCCAGAAACTGCAGATAATCCGTCCTTGAGATATTTTTGAGAATAATCATGCACTATCGACAATTTCTCATTTTCTAGAATAACCAATGGCACCTTTGCGTTTTTTTTAAGGGCATATTTGTGGCCATTGATTATTAAAGTTCCGCTAGGAGATCCATTATTTTTAGCAGTAATGTAAAAAAATCCTCCGTTGATAGCTATTTCTGCATGATGCTTTTTAGCCATTGATTCAACTGTTTCCCTGCCAGACTTATTATCAGCTCTTACTAAATAGGCTTTATACATTGCGGGACTCATTGTGACTATATGTATAACATGATTATCAATTTCTTGTCTTTCATAACCATACCAATTTTCTAAAGCTTGTGAATGGCTAGTACTTAGTATTAGTGCTAGTGTAAGAAGTAGTTTTTTAATCATTCAATTTAGCAGTTTTTATAATTTTTTATTAAAACAGACTTGTAACTTTATCTTTTTACGACTATTTACTATACTGGTTTTAAATCCACAATCAAAAGATATTTATAATGTTTGGAGTAAGTAACAAAACAGAATTGCATGGTACTACCATATTATGCTTAAAAATAGGAAATGACGTAGTAATAGCAGCAGACGGTCAGGTTTCTCATGGTGCTACTGTTCTAAAATCAACAGCGCGTAAGCTTAGAACATTGGCTGGGGGAACTATAGTTGCTGGTTTTGCTGGGTCCACAGCGGATGCTTTAACCCTTTTTGAAAGGTTAGAAGCTAAGCTTGAAAAACATTCTAATCACCTTGTTAGATCTTGTGTAGAACTTGCTAAAGACTGGCGTATGGATAAATATTTGCGCCGCCTAGAAGCAATGATGATAGTTGCAGATAAGGAAAACATCTTAATTTTGACAGGTAATGGTGACGTTGTTGAACCAGAATATGATGTTGCAGCAATAGGATCTGGAGGGATATATGCGCTTTCTGCTGCAAGAGGTATCAAGCAAGTGAACAAAGATCTTTCAGCCGAAGATATAGCAAAAATAGCAATGAATATAGCGGCTGATATTTGTGTATATTCCAACCATAATATAATAATCGAAAAGGTTACAGAAAATGGTAAATAAAAAAGCAACTTCACAATTAATGGGGAAGACTCCGCGTGAAATAGTAAAGGAACTAGATAGATATATAATAGGCCAGAATGATGCTAAAAAAGCTGTTGCAATAGCTCTTCGCAATAGAAATAGGCGTAAGATGCTAAGCAGCGCTATGCGTGAGGAAATAGTGCCTAAAAACATACTTATGATAGGTCCTACTGGTGTTGGTAAAACTGAAATTGCCCGTAGGCTTGCAAAGCTTAGCAACTCTCCATTCATAAAGGTGGAAGCCACAAAATTTACTGAAGTTGGCTATGTGGGGCGTGATGTTGAGTCTATAATTAGAGATCTTGCAGATATAGCTGTAAATATACTTAAAACTTCTGCTTGTGATGAAGTGAAAGAAGCAGCAAAATTAAAAGCTGTGGAACGTTTGCTAGATGCTCTTGTCGGTAAGACTGCAACTGCGGAAACTAGGGATAAATTTCGTCAAAAAATCTGGAGTGGAGAGATAGATAATACAGAAGTTGAAGTGCAAGTTTCTGATACTAGTTCTTCCTCTACGAGTTTTGAAATTCCTGGTATGCCTGGGGCTGCGATGGGAGTTTTAAATATGAAGGATATACTTGGCAAGGCACTTGGATCTGAAAGGATGAAAACGCGTTTGTTAAAAGTATCTGAGGCTATCGAAATCTTTACATCAGAAGAATCCGATAAGATGATAGATGAAGAAAAAATTACAGATAATGCCCTGCGTCTTCTTGAAAATGACGGGATAGTATTTTTAGACGAAATAGACAAAATAGCTTCTAGATCTGCCGGAAGTACTGGTAGGGGTGAAGTTAGTAGAGAGGGAGTTCAGAGAGATCTTCTTCCCCTCATTGAAGGTACTATAGTAACTACGAAATACGGGCCTGTAAAAACAGATCATATATTGTTTATTGCTTCAGGTGCATTTCACATAGCAAAACCATCAGACCTTCTTCCGGAGCTTCAGGGGCGGTTACCTATAAGGGTTGAGCTCAGCTCTCTTACCGTGGAGGATATGGTAAGAATTCTAACAGAACCAGAAAATAGCCTTTTAAAGCAATATACAGCTCTTATAGGCACAGAAGGAGTAGCCATAGAATTTTCTGAGGACGCTGTAAAAAGAATTGCTGAGTATGTTGCTGAATTTAACAACGACGTTGAAAATATTGGAGCAAGGCGTCTTCATACTATCATGGAAAAGTTGCTTGAAGATGTGAGCTTTGATGCAAGCGACATGAAAGAGACGAAGGTTGTTATAAATCGTGACTTTGTAGAAAAACAGCTTTCATCATTGAGTAAAAATGCTGATTTAGCAAAATTTATATTGTAAATATATGGTTGTACATGTTCCAAGCCTAACATTTAGCGGCGTTGATATTACGGACGTTGATGTTCAGGTTCAAATTACTCCTGGGGTTCCAAATTTTACAGTTGTGGGCCTTGCTGATAAAACTATAGCTGAATCAAGAGAGCGGGTAAAAGCGGCTTTATCTTCTGTAGGTCTTGCTTTGCCAGCAAAAAAAATTTTAGTGAATTTGGCTCCCGCAGATCTTGTGAAAGAAGGAAGCCATTTTGACCTTGCTATTGCAGTTGCTATTTTGTCTAGTATCGGCGTTCTTCCATCGAAGGAAATTGCAGAATATCTTGTAATTGGGGAGTTATCTCTTGATGGACGTATATTGCCAATTTCTGGTGCTTTACCAGCTGCGATTGGCGCATTAGCAAGAGGAAAGGGGTTGATATGCCCAGATGCAAATGCGAAGGAGGCGGCTTGGTCCGGTAATCCTTCAATAGTTGCAGCTGATAATTTACTTGCTTTAGTAAATCACTTTAAAGGCTTGCAAATGTTACCAAAACCCGAGCCTGAGTTTGATGATTCTCCAGTGAAATATCCTGATATGTGCGATATTGCTGGGCAAGAAACGGCGAAGAGGGTTTTAGAAATAGCTGCAGCTGGCGGGCATAATGTTTTGATGTTTGGTCCTCCAGGTGCTGGTAAATCAATGTTAGCTCAGAGGCTTCCCGGAATACTTCCAGAAATGAGTGTAGAAGAAATATTAGAATGTAGTACCATAGCCAGCATAGCAGGATTGTTATCAGAGGGAAAACTTACCAGGTCAAGACCATTTCGCGCACCTCATCATTCATGTTCCATGGCTGCTATGGTAGGTGGCGGTGTTGGAAAGAGGGTAAAGCCAGGGGAAATTTCTTTGGCGCATAATGGTATATTATTTCTTGATGAATTGCCAGAATTTCCATCCTCCGTTATAGAATCTTTAAGGCAACCAATAGAGACTGGTAATGTTCTGATTTCTAGATCTAATTCTCATGTTCAATATCCTGCAAATTTCCAAGTAATAGCAGCTATGAACCCATGCAAATGCGGTTATTTGAATGATTCAAGTAAGGCTTGCACCAGGGCTCCAAAATGTGGATCTGATTATCAAATGCGAATTTCTGGACCAATATTAGACAGATTTGATATACATATAGAGGTTCAAGACGTGGATATACATATGATAAAAAATTCCCCCCAAGGTGAAACATCTAAAGATATTGCCGCAAGGGTTAGAGCCGCGCGTGATCTTCAGCAAGAACGTTACTCTGGATATGGAATAAGAACTAATAGCAGGCTTGATGGTCAGCTTCTAACGGATTATGCTACTCCAAGTGAAGACGGTCAAATTTTGCTCAATAATGCTGCAAGCAAGTTTAAACTTTCTATGCGTGGTTATAATAGGATTCTAAGGGTGGCACGTACAATAGCAGATCTTGAAAAAGAAAACAGAATACATAAAATGCATATAGCAGAGGCGCTGAGCTATAGACAGATTGACTATAGGGCAATGTCTCCAGCGTAAAAGGGGATTGAATGAAGCTACTAAAAGAAATTTTTGCCACACCATTTGCGAAGGTTTACTTATCTGCGCAGTTTTTTACTAGGCTTATTATAGCTATATATGCTTTATGGCAAAATCAGGTATTTTTTTCTGACTTGCCAGGTGTTTTTATTTCTGGCGCTATTAATGATACAGTATCTTTGATATATATTTTACCGATAATTATGGTAATTTCTTCTCTCGGCGAGATATCCTTTCTGCGAAAGGCTTGCTGGTTTGTTGTATCATCATTCCTAGTATTTAATTTTGTTTCTGAACTATCATTTTGGGATGAATTTAGCACAAGGTATAACTTCATTGCTGTTGATTATTTAATCTACACTCAGGAAATAGTTGGTACTGTAAAGGAATCTATGCCTTTTGTGGAAATAATAACTGCCATTATAATGGTCAGCGCGATTTTGGCATATTTTATTCAAAAGCGTCTAATATCAAATTTATCTAGAAAAGAAAAATTGAATCTGGCTTTTGTTTCCTTAATTCTATCTGTACTAGCTTTTAAATTATACAAACCAGAGCAGTGTTATTTATCAAATAATATTTATGCTCAGGAACTTGGGAAAAATGGTCCTTATGAATTTGTTTCGGCCTTTCGGAATAATTCTTTGGATTATTTGAAATTTTATCCATCTATAGCACAAACTGATGCTACAAGGATAGTTAGAGGCCTTGTAAGGCAAGAGAATCAAACATTTTTGGATGATTCAATAGCTCGTCATACTAAGGCTGCATCTTCAGAAATACGTCGTAATGTTGTATTTGTTGTTGTTGAAAGTCTTAGTGCGGAATATTTGGGGGTCTTTGGCAATAAAAATAATATAACTCCTAATCTTGATAAAGTAGCAAAAGAAGGAATATTGTTTACGAATGTTTATGCTACTGGCACAAGAACAGTGCGTGGGCTTGAGGCTTTAACTCTTGGGGCCCCTCCAATTCCAGGTTCTTCTATAATAAGAAGGCCAAATAACGATAGATTATTCAATATCGGCTCAGTATTTAAGAATCATGGGTACGAAATAAGCTTTATTTTTGGTGGATTTAGTTATTTTGACAATCTAGAAAATTACTTCTCTAAAAATGGTTATGAGATATTAGATCGTAATAATTTGAAGGAAGATGATATTAGCTTTGCAAATATATGGGGAGTAGCAGACGAGGATATATTGACGAAGGCGATCAATAAATTTGATAGCTATAATGGGAAGCCATTTTTTTCTATAGTGATGACCACATCTAACCACAGACCTTATACTTTTCCGGAGGGAAGAATAGATTTGCCATCAGGCGCTGGAAGGAAGGCTGCAGTGAAATATACAGATTATGCCATTGGAAAATTTATAAATGAAGCAAGAAAGAAGCCTTGGTTTAAGGATACTGTATTTGTAATAATTGCAGACCATTGTGCTTCTAGTGCTGGAAAAACGAATTTGCCTATAGAAAAATACCATATTCCTCTAATAATATATTCTCCTGGATTTGTTGCGCCTAAAATAATTTCCAATTTATCTAGCCAAATAGATGTACTTCCTACTGTTTTAGGATTATTAAATTTTGACTATGACTCCAAATTTATGGGTAGGGATATATTAAACTTTCCTGCAAATAGGGCTTTTATAGGCACATATCAACTACTTGGATATTTAAAGAACGATAGGCTTGTTGTTTTGTCGCCAAAATCAGCGCCAGAAATTCACGAAACATCCAATGAGGATCAGCCTATAATATCAGATCCTAATAACATTTTGATTGATGAAGCGAAAAGCTTTTACCAAACCACCTATGATATGTTTTCAACAGGAAAGATGCAAAACTAGCAGTTTGTAAGACTGTGCGTTATAGAATCTAACAAATAATTCTTGATAGTTAAGGTATAATGTTATACGAATATAGCCTGAGATAAGTTCAAAGTTAGGCCATCGTTTATGCTTAAAATTTTTGTTGGGGTGAAAGATTATTTACCCATTATGATTTTCTTCGCTGTGGCTGGTTTAATTGCTTTGGTTGCACTTGCTTTGCCTGCTATTCTTGCAAAAAGGAATCCTCAGAAGGCCAAGCTTGGAAGTTATGAATGTGGGTTCGACCCCATAGGTACAGCAAGACAGAATTTTGATGTGAGGTTTTATCTTGTCGCCATTTTATTCATCATTTTTGATTTAGAAATAATGTTTCTTCTACCATGGGCTATAACTTTGAAGAAAATAGGCGTAGTAGGTTTTATCTCTATGATGCTTTTTTTATTTACATTAATAATAGGCTTTATTTATGAATGGAAAAAAGGAGCCTTGGAATGGGAGTAGATGCTATCAAAGATGATGATGACCTATATGATGGAAATCCAAACAGAGGCTATGTTCTTGCGAAACTAGATGATCTTGTGGGATGGGCGAGGGCTGGCTCTCTATGGCCTATGACTTTTGGCCTTGCATGTTGCGCAGTGGAAATGATGCAAACAGCAGCAAGTCGTTATGACCTTGATAGATTTGGCATGATTTTTCGTCCCAGCCCTAGGCAATCTGACGTAGTGATAGTAGCTGGAACATTAACAAACAAAATGGCGCCAGCGCTTCGTAGAGTATATGAC
>JAGOJE010000172.1 GCA_017995275.1 Rickettsiaceae bacterium
ATATTATTATTTCTGGTGCCAGTCTTGGCATAGACAATGTGTTATATCCTGAATTTAAAAAATCCTTTACGTCTCAGCTAAAACTTTTAAGGAAGATGCACGGGATAAAAATGGTAATATTGTTGGATCACAGAGATTGCAATATGTACAAACATGTTCATGCAGAAAAACACACTCATGATAAAGATTCAGAAAGGAGCCTTCATCGTTATCATATGAACAATGTAAAGCAGGCAATACTTTCTGAATATCCAGATATGGTAGTTGAAACGCTACTTATGAATACTGATGGATCAGTAGAAACAATAAAGTAGTGGTTGCTATATTAAATTGTGGTGACTCAATTTTACGATCAAGAACTACTTCTCCTGACTTCCGCAGTTTTTGTTTGGGCGCAGCTCTGGAAGTCGCATAAGTCAGCCATTCTATTTTTTAGGCACAACATTAAATTGATTTTATGGTAGGTAAATTTCTGCCTTCTATTATTGCTTTTGTCCATCTTTCTTGCCTTGCTTCCCATATTTATGAGCAGTAACAATGTCTATAGTTATTGGGTAGTGCCCAATAGTGCTCTACTTTGCTCTTGACGTATTATTAATTTTCGTTTATATTTCCATTAATCAACTTAATGGAAATTAGGTCATGCCAAAGGAAATAAAGAGTTACTCAGTGAATTTGCTGTGGATTAACAAGCATAAAAACCTTGATCAACAATATATACATCCTGCAGAAACAGAGGAAGATCTAGTTACTAAATTTTTAACTCCAGCGGCAAAATGGGCCAATGCTAATCCTGAAGGGAAGATAAACATTTGGTACGATTCCTGGCTTTATGAAGATATTACGGTTGAAAATACAAAAGCTAAACTTGCTGAGCAAGGATTTGATAATATCTCACTTCAGGATATAAGGTCTATAAATTTCGTGAATGAGAATTCTGCTATATTTGCGGCAGATATGCCACTATATTTCCGTATTGATTTCCTAAAAATGATAATTTGTTTGCATGAGCTCACAAGTGAATCTATGGACGGAGTTGCCTTTTCCGACTTGGAAGTTGGTGATTTAAGGCCTGATGGCGGAAGAATGAGTAAAGCTGAGCTATTTGATGAAGATACAATGAGTAAGCTTGAGGAATTCGGAGTGGTGACGAATCACTATGTTGATAGTTCTTATAAAATAGTAGAAAATCAATTTATTGAAATGAGTAACGATCAAAACAGCGTTGAATCATTAAGATATAGCATAAATACTTGTCTATCAACTATGTCATATATATTAAACGGAAACATAGAGTGCAAATCTTCTATCTTGCCAGTAATTCATATGCTTCCTTGCTCATTTGTTATGAACGACGGTATTTCTATAATTTACAGATCTATGCAAAAAAATGCACTAAAATCGTATAATTCAGACATGGATGCTTATTTTATATCATCTAAGAATATTTTCGAGTCGTATAATAAGTACTTACAACTTCCGGAGGATAACTTTTCTGAGGAGGGGCTCTTTACTGACCTCTTACGACTTCCAGATGATACTAATTTTCCTAAGGAAGTACTAATTACTGATTTTAGCACTGCAGAAAACGCATCATCTCGTTATGTAGATACCCGCCCTGGAACGTGTCATAATGATACCGTAAATCTGGAACGAGTGTCGGATTTACATATTGCCCCTAAATTCTGGGAGCTTGATTGTCTCATAGGTCTTGTTACTTTATTAGACTTAGAAGCCTAAACAATCTTCTGATATTCTTGGAATATTTTTTCTACTGCATAGATCCATGCTATACATACAACTATGAAACATACCATCAATATAGGGGAAATTGATGTGTAAGTTGCAGATGGTACAAGGGTGAATAATATTGATTGTACAAGCCCGCTAGACGATTTTCCGACTTTAGAACTTACAACATCCACAGCAGCCTTACCTTTTGTTCTTAGTTCGTTATCTAAAGGTATATATAACATTGCCATTGAGGTATCCCATATTGAATATTTAGTTCCTTTGGATAAAATATTTTGTACTGTTCCAATTGATATAGAAAGGGCTAGAGGAGTCATAAGCATGGCTCCTTCAACAAGAGATAAAAGTTGTCTGTCAAATACAACAAAAACGAAAAATAATGTTCCTGTTACCAACATAATTATAGGAGTGATTACAGCAGTAACAAACCAGCTGTGATTGCGCATTAAATGGTTTCCTATCAGTGTCATAACCATTATTGTAACGCCAGTCCACAAAATATATAAACTACTGAATTCTGCATAAGAATTAACAGTAGAATAAAGTTCTGCCGCTTTAGCTTTCCAAACTGCTTCAACAAGATTCATGCTAAGCGCAAAAGATGCCGAGCAGATTAGCATAAGCCATAGATATTTGGAACTGAGTATATATTTAAAACTGTCTACCATTCCAAGTTTAGATTTTGTGTTGCGTTCTGCTTTTGCTCTACTATATAACATAGGATCTGTCATTACTCTTGTGCAGACAAATCTTATTAACAAGGCTGACAATATTGAGCCTATTAGAACTATTAGTATTGATGATTGTATGAGAGTAACTTTATTTTCTGCATTATCAAAAAATCTCTTCAACGCTGAAGATTCAGATGATAAGTTAAGCATGAGGAATCCAACAAAAATGAGAGCTGAATTTCCAAATAATGAAAATAAAGTGTAAAACCTTTTTGCTTCTTCAGTAGTGGTTATTTCATTAGCAAACTGCCAAAATAAAAGGATATAGAATATATTTGGC
>JAGOJE010000171.1 GCA_017995275.1 Rickettsiaceae bacterium
AACAACAATTATCTTAAGCATATACCAACTAGGTTAGATTATGTTTCTAGTTCTTCAGTTGATATCAGTTCTGATGAAGATAATAATAGCCCTAAAGTAGCATAGCCTATTTTCTTTGACTCATGGGCCTAGGGCCCAAAGATCTTGCCCAAGCAGAATCTTTTTTGCTTTGTATGGTTGTTTTTGCTTGGCTTTGTTCTTTTGCGATTGTGGGTGATTTTATTGGAGACATATCGTTTCCATCTGTAGCTCCTTTAGTGGAATTCCTTATGAAACTTTGAAAATTCGGCGTAATATGCGCCTCTGTTTTTTTTGTGTTTATCTCATGTCTTTCAGGATTTGCAGGAAGTTTCTTTTCTGCGTCAATAGGCGGAACTTTTTGATCTATTTTTAATGTCTTAGTAACTATAGATTTACTTTCTAAGGGTTCTCTTGTCTCAACTGCGTACCTCGTAGCTTTTACATTAAGTCCATAATCAATATGAATGATTGGCGATTCGGATTTCTTATTCATATCAAAGCTAGGTTTTTCTGGTTTTTTAGGAGCGATGTTTTTTATCTCAGGTTCTTTTCTTTCAATCGGTGACCTTTCTTCCTGTATTATGATGGGCATTTTAGGTGGACGCTCTCTTGTTTCTTCCTGTATTATGATAGGCTTTTTAGTGCTACGTTTTATTCTTGTTTCTTGATGTGAGGGTGATTTAATTTCAACTTTGCTATTTTTTGTAAGGATTTCTTCTTGCTTTATATAACCTTTTGTAGTGGAATTCCTTATGGCCCTTTGAAAATTCGGCGTAATATGCGACTCTGTTTTTTTTGTGTTTATCTCATGTCTTTCAGGATTTGCAGGAAGTTTCTTTTCTGCATCAATAGGTGTAACTTTTTGATCTATTTTTAATGACTTGGTAACTATAGATTTACTTTCTAAGGGTTCTTTTGTCTCAACTGCGTACCTCATAGCTTTTGCATTAAGTCCATAATCAATATGAATGATTGGCGATTCGGATTTCTTATTCATATCAAAGCTAGGTTGTTCTGGTTTTTGGGGGGGGATGTTTTTTATCTCAGGTTCTTTTCTTTCAATCGTTGACCTTTCTTCCTGTATTATGATAGGCTCTGTAGTGTCATGTTTTATCCTTGTTTCTTGATGTGAGGGGGGGGTAATTTCAACTTTGCTATTTTTTGTAAGGATTTCTGCTTGCTTTATATAACCTTTTTTAAAGGCGTAATCAATCGGAGTGAGGGCAAATTCATCTTTTTTATTAAGATTTGGCTCTTTTTTTGCTATTAGCTGAACTATTTCTATATTTTCAGTGTTCATAGTATAGTGAGTAGGAGTTCTACCATAATTATCGGATACATTTACATTTGCGCCATTGTCTAGCAAGATTTTGACAAGTTCCTCATTACCATTTTTTATTGCGTGGTGCAGTGGAGTCAAGCCGTAAGAGTCTTGCGTGTCAACTTTAGCGCCATTGTCTAGCAAGATTTTGACAAGTTCCTTATTACCATTTTTTATTGCGTGGTGTAGTGGAGTCAAGCCGTAAGCATCTTGCGCGTCAACCTTGGCTCCGTTTTTTATGAGGAATTTTACAAAATCCAAATCTTGTGATTGCATTGCATGATGTAAAATCGTCATTCCATTAGCGTCTTTTTGGTTAAGGTCGGCTCCTCGTAATATAAGTATTTTAACGAGCTCTTTGTTCCCAGTTTGTAGGGCTGTATATATATCAACCGTTGGGAATAGATTTTGTTGTGTTGTGTCTATTGACAAACTATCCTCATCTTCCCCATAGGGCCCATAATTTTTTTTATGGGTGGAAAATGGTTTTTTAGTCTGGTCTTTTCCGACTATTCCTGTTATCTTGGGTAACTTATAGATATCGTCTTTTTGCATAGATATTCTAACTATATAATTTACTATTAGATCATGAATTGTAATCCTATGCAATTTTGATATATATAAATTGCTTATGCGTAGTTAACTAATGATTCAAAAGTAGTAGAATTGCAACAATATTCAACGATTTTTGTTGGGACAGTATACTGAACCTGTATATGCAATTGCTATTGCGTCGGATTCATCTAGCTTTTTGATTTTTGCTGTTGGAAATAATATATTTACCATATGTAATACTTGCTCTTTTTCAGCTTTTCCTGCGCCTACAACTGTTTTCTTTATTCTATTTGGTGCAAATTCTTCTAGTTTTATAGATGCTTTTCCTATCATGGCCATTATTGCGCCCCTAGCGTGGCTAAGTTTTATAGAAGAGAGTGGGTTTTTATTCACGAAAACTTCCTCCATTGCTACCAAATCTGGTTTATATTCAGATATTATGAACTCAATAGCACTTGATATTACTGCAAGTCTCATATGTAATTCATCTTTTGGGTTTGTGTCTATAACGCCGCTTGCTATATATTTTACTTGATTCCCTACAGAGCTTATTACTCCCCATCCTATGTGTGAAATAGCAGGATCAACGCCGAGTATTATCATATTTGGTAATGGTTTTTATTCATCATTATACTAAATGCCACTTCTATACAAGGAAATAAAAAAGCAGGGCCTTGGAGGAGGAGTGGCCCTGCTTATAAATCCGCGATCTTTAAGATTATGCTGTTACGCAAGATCCAGCTGATCCGGAAATGAATGCAATAATAGGTGCAGCTGCAAATATAACCCCGATACCTACTGCTATCATCGCAGCGGTAGTCCATTGCATTTTACCTATGAACAAGCTAACGCCCGTTGTAAAGATT
>JAGOJE010000024.1 GCA_017995275.1 Rickettsiaceae bacterium
GGCTTGCATATATGGTTACCTGATGCTATGGAAGGGCCTACGCCGGTATCTGCCCTTATACATTCAGCTACTATGGTAACTGCTGGAGTTTTTATGGTGGTAAGATGCTCTTTCTTATTTGAGTTATCTCCTTTAGTCCTTAATTTTATGACAATTATTGGCTCTGTTACCTCTTTATTTGCTGCTAGCAGCGCTCTTGGACAGACTGATATAAAAAGAGTTATTGCATATTCAACATCTAGTCAACTTGGTTATATGTTTGTAGCTTGTGGGGTTTCTGCATATAATGCGGCTTTATTTCACTTAGTGACTCATGCTATATTTAAATCTATGATTTTTTTATCAGCTGGTAGTGTGATATATGCATGTCATGAACAGGATTTGGAAAAGCTTGGTGGTTTGTGGAAAAAAATGCCAGTAACATATGCATCTTTTTGGATAGGGTCTTTGGCTATAATTGGAATATTTCCATTTGCAGGTTATTATTCAAAAGATATGATTTTGGATTTTGTTGCCGCAAGGCCAAGAGAGTGGATATATTATATTGCAGTTATAACAGTATTTTTAACAGCATGTTATTCAATGAAATTGATAATGATGATATTTCATGGTCAGTCCAAAGTTGGAAAAGTAATATTTGCAAAGGTTTGTGATGCTAGAAGCCTTATGACTGCCCCACTTCTTATTTTGGCTGTTTTGTCTATTTCTTCCGGGGTTTTTGGATATTATTATTTAAGAATATATGCTATTGATGGATATTTAGGAAAAGCTATTGCTAATTTTTATGATGAGAGCACTATTTCATTCTACGCAGATCACACGACGTTATTGGTTGGAAGTTTGGGTGTGGTTTGTGCTATCTTTGTTTTAAGGAATTTTATTGTAACGGGCAATTCTAATTGGGCTGGTAGGGCTATAGCAAAAGGTTATTATTTTGATGAAATTTATAGACTCACTATTGTAAGGGCTACATTTCTTCTGAGTAAAGGGCTTAAATTTTGTGATTATAATGTCATAGATAGATTTGGTCCAAAAGCTTTCGTAGATGGTATTTTCTTTCTAGGAAAAGTGCTGAAATTCTTTGATTATAATGTTATAGACAGGTTAGGTCCTAGAGCATTTACTGCAATAACAAACAGTATGACAAAAATTATTTCTAGAATGCAAAGTGGATATCTTTTTGACTATGCTCTATTTATGATGTTAGGATTGATTATTGCAGTAAGCATGGTTTTGTTTATTTATATAGAAAAAATATTATAGATTTTATTATGGAATTTCCTATAGTTTCGATGAATATAGTTCTGCCACTGATAAGTGCTTTATTTATAATGCTATTTGTTAGTCAGTCTACATCTCCTCACCAGACGCTTTTTGCAAAATATGTAGCTGTTATGAGCTCTGTTTTTTCTGTGATAGCTGCTGTTGCATTATTTTTAAATTTTGATGCTTCTTTAGATCATATGCAATTGGTTGAAAGGAGCGTTTGGCACTCATCTATTGGACTTGAATATCATGTCGGTGTAGATGGTATTTCTTTATTACTTGTATGCTTAACATCACTTCTTATATTCATAGCTATAGTGATTAGTTTGTTTTCTATAAAAGTTCAAGTTAAGGAATATCTAGCCTGTTTTTTACTTTTACAAAGCTTTTTAATAGGCTTTTTTTGCTCTATGAATCTGCTTTTGTTTTATTTTTTCTTTGAAGCAATGTTGATACCTATGTTTTTAATAATAGGTATCTGGGGTGGCGAGAATAGAATATATGCTGCTTTTAAATTCTTTATTTATACATTTTTTGGTTCTGTGATTTTGCTTGCTTCTTTAGTGGTTATTTACAACTTCACCTCTACATTTGATATTCAGGCTTTAGCTGTAAGATTGGGTGAAGTGAATGCTGATGTCACAAAATTTTTGTTTATAGGTACGTTTATAGCTTTTGCAATAAAGGTTCCTGTTTGGCCATTACATACTTGGCTTCCTGATGCTCATGTGGAAGCTCCTACTGGTGGATCGATAATATTGGCTGGTGTTTTGTTAAAAGTTGGTTGTTATGCTATAGTTAGAATATCGCTTCCACTTTTCCCAGAAGCCAGTAAGTTCTTTGCTCCTATGATTATATATTTAGGAGTTATTGCGATAATATATTGTTCACTTGTAGCCCTTGCACAAAAAGATATGAAAAGCATGATTGCTTACTCTTCTGTTGCTCATATGGGATTTGTGATTATAGGAATTTTTAGTTTTAGAAAAATGGGTATAGAAGGCGCAATTTTTCAAATGATAAGTCATGGAGTTATTTCCGCTGGGCTTTTCTTGTCTGTTGGTATTTTGTATGAGAGGCATCACACAAAAGAAATATCAGAATATGGAGGTGTGGCTCAGAAGATGCCTCTTTTTGCTAGTTTCTTAATGGTGTATATTTTAGGTTCAATAGCGCTTCCTGGTACGAGTGGTTTTATAGGGGAATTTTTTAGTCTAGCTGGGCTATTTGGTAGTTCTCAAATATCCTGTTTATTTGCTGCTAGTGGAATATTTTTATGTGCTATATATATGTTGTCACTTTATAAATCGCTCATGTTTGGGGAAATAAAAAACAAAGGAGTGCGATCATTTATAGACCTTACTGGATCTGAAATATTAGTATCTTTGCCGCTTGTTTTCCTTGTTATATATTTTGGTCTTTTTCCGAATTTTATATTAAAATTGTTGAATTTTCCTGTCAGCGATATAATGCTGAAGTTGTTTTAGTGGGTGTTTAAATGAAGCATAATTTATTTGTGTTACTTCCAGAAATTTTACTCATTCTTGGAGCATTCATATTGCAAATTATGGCAGTCACCAGGATAAAAGACAATGTGCCATCAAGATTTGGACCTCTACTTATAATTGGCTCTATATCAATGATGATTAAAATCTATATGGGGTCTAGCTTTGTAGCTTTTTCTGGGAGCTATGTGCAGAACGATTATACATTAGTTTCGAAGATTTTTATATTTACAATGGCCGCTCTTGTTATGCTGAATTATGTTGGCTATAACTCCTCCATAAATAAGAATTTGAGCACGGAATATATAGTCTTAATCTTGCTTTCTTGTGTTGGTTCTTCTATTGCTGTTTCTGCTAGAGATTTTCTTGTTTTATTTGTGGGGTTAGAGCTGCAGTCTATATGTTCATATATTATGTCTGCTTTTAATAGGGATAATAAATTATCTTCCGAAGCTGGTTTGAAGTATTTCATTCTTGGGGCTCTTTCTTCCTGCATAATGTTATTTGGTATTTCTTTTATTTATGGCTTTACTGGATCGATATCATATTCAGTTTTTAAAATAGCTATTCTAACTGGTGGGCTGAATATTGGGTTAACTATTGGGGTTGTTTTTCTAATCGCGGGTCTTTTATTTAAGATATCTATAGTGCCTTTCCATATGTGGACTCCTGATGTTTACGAAGGTTCGCCATTAATGTCTGTGAGCTTTTTTTCTTCTGCTCAAAAATTTGGGGTATTATCTACTATAGTATTATTATTTTCGGAATGTTTGGCTCCAGCTAGTGACGCTATGATGGATGCTATCACAATCCTTGCTATATTATCTATAATAGTAGGTTCAGTAGGGGCTATAAAGCAAAAGTCTATAAAAAGGATGATGGCATATAGTACTATATTAAATATGGGATATGTGATCATTCCATTTTCTGCAATTAGTGCTCCTGGTATGGAAGTGGCAATGAAATATATGGTGATTTATGGTATGTCTAATATTGCATTATTTTCTGTTTTGAGCTCTAGTTTAGGTGGGGCGGCGGATTACTGTCAAATTAGAGATTTATCTGGCCTGGCTCATACTAAAAAAGTTGCAGCTGTTGCAATAACGGTTGTTATGTTTTCAATGATAGGTATGCCACCTTTTGCAGGTTTTTGGGGAAAATATTACATATTATATTATGCTTTGCAGAGTCAGCTATATATACTTGCCTCTTTTGTAGTAATAGGAAGTATAATATCTGCATATTATTACTTAAATGTTGTAAGAACTATGTATTTTTCCGAGGTTCCAGAGTCAGAGGCTCAAAACAAGCCTAACCCACCTCTTTTGATAGCAATGATAATATCTGTAGGCTTTGTATTATTCTATATAACTTTGCCATCTGTAGTTACTCATATTCCTCTTATAAAATGATAGATGCGTGTAAATTTAAGATAATTGATCTTGATGAAATAGATAGTACTAATAATCAGGCTAAGAGACTTTTGTCAGATGGAGAAATTGCTCCATTTGTTATAATAGCAAAAAACCAGACTGCTGGTCGGGGTAGATATTCCAGAGAGTGGAAATCTGCAGATGGGAATTTATATATGTCTATAGTAATGCAGAGTACAGATTTCGTAGAGAAGCAGCATGAATTATCTTTCGTTTCAGCTATTGCTCTTCATAATGTGCTTCAGGTAATTACTTCTGATTTATATATCAAATGGCCTAATGATATAATTACTTCTAGCCTACCCAAAGCAGCTCAAGGATTGAATTACGAAGAATATGCCAAAGTTGCGGGTATATTGCTCGAATCAGTAAAATATTTTGGACAAAATTATTTGATAATTGGTATTGGTGTAAATGTAAATTCTTCTCCTTTTGTAGAGGGAAGGGAGGTGGCTTGTTTATCTGGCATAAATCCATCAGCTAAACTTTCTACTAAAGATCTTTTTGATTCTATAGTTATGGAATTTTCTTTTTATTATAATTTGTGGTTTAGAACTGGTTTTTCGCAGATAAGGAAGCTTTGGCTTGATAGAGCTTTTGGAATTGGAGCCACTATTACTGTAAGTGATAGGACAAAGTCTTTTTCTGGAGTTTTTTTAGATATAGACCATAGTGGTGCAATAGTTATAGAAGATTCTTGTGGAAAAATTATTAGACTATCTACTGGAGAGATCTTTTTTGGAGGAGGTGATGAATAAAAATATTTCGATAATTTTAGCTGCTCCACAAATGGGTGAAAATATAGGTGCTGCAGCAAGGGCAATGAAAAATTTTGGTCTGCATGATTTAAGGATAGTTTCTCCGCGTGATGGTTGGCCTAATGAGAAAGCCCGTGCTAATGCTGCTCTTGCGGTGGATGTAGTTGATGATGCAAGGGTTTTTGAAAGCATTAAAGATGCAGTATCGGATTTGAATTATTTATATGCTACGACATCTGCTACCAGAGCTATGAATAAGGATTATGTTGTTACTAAGAATCTTTTATCGGCATTTCCGGATCATATGAATGTTGGGATAATTTTTGGTCGAGAAAGCACAGGTCTTACGAATGAAGAAATATCTATAGCAAACAAGATAATAACTATAGATACAGATCCTGGATGTGCATCTTTAAACTTGGCTCAGGCTGTTCTTATAGTCTGCTATGAGTTATTTGGCAGAAATGAGCGCGCAGATATAGCCAATACTCAAGATCTTTGTACGATCAGTGATATGACATATTTTTTGGACCATTTATTTAATGAGCTTTCTAATACGGGTTTTTTTAAGACTGAGGAAAGGCGTGAGATAATGATGCGAAATATCACAAATATATTTACTCGTATACCTAAATTGTCGCATAATGAAGTACAGACATTGCGTGGTGTTATATCGCATCTGACTAAGGGGTAGATTTTGTGAGGTAAAAATGGAACGAAAGAATTGGCATTATTTTGCTTTGGCATCCCTTTCTGTTTCATATTTCTGTCAAGTTATTCTTCTTATAGCGGGGCATATATTTTCAGGGGCTTTAAAAGAGGTCTTGTTTTGTATAGCAGAGGATCTATCTTTTGTAATATTTCCTCTTGTTTGTGTAGTGGTTTTCTTTACTCGTAATCTATGTAATAATTCTTCAATTTTGCTTATTAGTTCTTGGTTAGGGCTTTTGGGGGTGATTATATCTCCTGCGTTTTCCGATAATAATGTTACATCTTTAATGGGTGTTGCTATCACTGAGAATCTTCCATTCATTTCTGGTTTTGTGCTTATATTTTGCTCTCTATTTTTCGCTACAATTTTTACTGATTATTTCGCAATCATAGTATTCCAGCTCATTATAATTTTGTTATTTATATTATCGCATAGATCTGTAAATGCTCTTTTATATCAGATGGACATTGGTTCATATTATTATTTTTTATTTAGAAGCATCTCTTGTGCATTTAAATTTTTTGCTACTGAGATAATGATGGTTGCATGGATTTTTATGACGAAGAAAATCCTGAAGAGAGAGCTATATTATCAAAATTTTTGTAACTGGATTTTGTGGTTAAATTTAGCATTTATTTTGCCTATTTTTTATATTCACTTTACTACTTTGATAGATAGCGCAGAGGCCTTTGAGTTCTTTACTGACTATACAAAATATACAGTGCAAATTTCTCCTTTCATGCTCTTTATAATATTACTTAGTGAATATAGAATTTTTAGATTTTCGCTACCTATATTATACTTTTTTTCTTCGGCTTTATTATGTGCTATTGAACTTTTTTCACTATCTTCGATTTCTCCATTTTCTTCTGTTATTGTTGCTTTAGTCGGGTTAATGTTTGGTAGTAAGAATAGTTTTGAATCATATCTATTTATAATTGGAGAATTAATATCAACCATATGTTATGTTTTTTGGGGCGGGGATATATTGCTAGATATAGTAAATTCGACATCCATAGATTGGACAATAGTTACTTTCTTTACATGTGGTAAGATTCTCTCGACAATAGGTATTTCAACATTTATGATAAGAGCGTTTTCATTAGGAAAGTTATAAGAGGAAGTAATGCGTTTATCACAATATTTTTTACCGCTTTTGAAGGAAAATCCAGTAGAGGCTAGCGTTGTATCTCACTCGCTCATGCTTAGGGCTGGAATGATCAGGCAGCAATGTTCTGGGATATATTCTTGGCTTCCGCTAGGTCTTAAGGTGCTCAATAATATACAGGATATTGTTAAATTTAATATGCGCGCTGTAGGTTGTATAGAAATTTTGATGCCATGTATGCAGCCATCGGATTTGTGGAATGAATCCGGAAGATTTGATGATTATGGTAAGGAAATGCTAAAAATAACTGATAGGCATGATAATCAACTTATTTTTGGCCCTACTAATGAGGAAATGGTAACAGATATTTTTAGGCAGAATATAAAGTCATATAAGGATCTGCCAAAAAATTTGTTTCATGTGCAGTGGAAGTTTCGTGATGAGATTCGCCCTAGATTTGGCGTGATGCGTGGTAGAGAATTCCTAATGAAAGATGCTTATTCTTTTGATATAGATGAGGCGAGCGCTAGAAAATCTTACAATAATATGTATCTTGCATATATACAAACTTTTAGGGATCTTGGGGTAACTGCAATACCTGTGCAAGCTGTTAGTGGAGCGATTGGGGGGGATTTAAGCCATGAGTTTCATATAGTTGCAAATACTGGAGAAAGTGAGATTTTTTATGATAAAAAATTTGATATTCTAGCAGAAGATACTGTTATAAATCTGGATATTCTACAATCTTTATATGCAGCTGCTGATGAAAAACACGATCCTAAAAATTGTCCAGTAGCGGAGGGAGAACTTGTTTCTAAAAGAGGAATAGAGGTTGGTCATATTTTTTATTTTGGTACGAAATATTCTGAAGCTATGAATGCTGTTGTTACAAATGAAAATGGAGCTCTAGTTCCTGTTGAAATGGGTTCTTATGGTATAGGTGTTTCAAGATTAGTTGCTGCTATAATAGAGGCGAATCATGATGAGAAGGGAATAATTTGGCCTGATTCTGTTGCGCCATTTAAGGCTTCAATCCTTTGCCTTGATGTGAGTGATGAGGATTGTAAAAGCATCGCTGAGGCTGTGTATCAAAGTTTTTGTATTTTAAATGTCGATGTGCTTTACGATGATACAGATCTGCGTGCTGGGCAAAAGTTTGCAAGTCATGATTTAATAGGTTCTCCATGGCAGATTATAGTCGGTCGCAGCAATGCTAAGAATGGTCTTGTGGAGCTTAAGCACAGAAGGACTGGCGAGGTGGAAATAATGGAACATAATGTTGCTGTCAAAAAAATATTAGGTAATATCAGTGTCGCATAAGTTAGTTACTAAGGTAGCATTTAAATATTTTTGGGCCAAGAAGAATGAAACTCTGGTTTCTTTTATCTCTGGCTTTTCTATGCTAGGCGTTACTATAGGAGTGGCGGCTCTTATAGTGGTTATAGCTGTTATGAAGGGGTTTCATATAGAGTTATCTCAAAATATTATAGGTCTTAATAGTGATATTTCTATAGTTTCGATTGAAAAATCTATAGAAGATTATGATGATGTTGTGGCAAAGGCAAGATCTATGAACTTTGTGAAATATGCTAATCCGGTAGTTAGGGGGCAGTCTTTGGCGTCTGGTCCTAGAACATCAGCTGGTGTTTTAGTAAAAGGATTAGCACTTAAGGATTTAGAGCATAAAAAGCAAATAGTTAGTAATATCGTTGCTGGTAGTCTTGATGATTTTGAGTTAAAGGGAAACATCGTTATAGGGTCTGAGCTTGCTGCGAATCTTGGTGTTTCTATTGGTGATCATGTTAGACTTATCTCGCCAAATATAATTTCTACTGCATTTGGCTCTATGCCACGTTCTAAGGATTTTAAGGTCTTAGCGATATTTTCCAGTGGAATGATGGAATTTGACTCCTCTGTAGTTATAACAAATTTGCATAGTGCTATTACTTTTCTTGGTATAGAGGGGCCAAATTTGATTGAGGTATATACAAGTTCTCCTGAGAATTCCATGGATTTTGTTCCATTAATAGCGAAAGAAATACCAGATCTTAGAATAGTAAATTGGCAGACTACTCATGCGCAGTTTCTTAAAGCTCTAGAGATAGAGCGGGTGACGATGTTCATAATACTTAGTTTAATAATAGTTGTTGCTGCTTTTAATATAATCTCTAGCTTATTTATGCTTGTGAAAGACAAAACAAAAGATATCGCAATATTGAGAACTATGGGAGCATCAAGAAGAGATATAATGATGATTTTCATTCTAAATGGCGGAATTGTTGGAATTATTGGTACAACTCTTGGGGTTCTGCTTGGAGTGAGTTTTGCTACAAATATAGAATCTATAAAGCTATTTTTAGAAAGTTTGTTTGATGTTACGATATTCGATTCTGCTATTTATCTCCTTTCGCATTTGCCTTCTAAAGTTCTTGTATCGGATGTTTTATCTGTGAGTGCTATGTCGTTATTTATATGCATTGCTGCAACAATATATCCTGCATATAAAGCTGCGAAATTAGACCCCGTGGAGGCTATGAGATATGAGTGACAATATAATTGAACTTAAGAACATAAGTAAAAGTTATCTTCAAGGTGGCCAAACTATAGAGGTTATAAAGGGGGCCAGCCTTAATGTAAAAAAAGGTGAGCTTGTTGCAATAATTGGTAGTTCTGGTAGTGGTAAATCTACATTTTTGCATATAGCGGGCCTTCTGGATAGAAATTTTTCTGGGGATGTGATAATAGGCGGTAAAAGTACTAAAAAACTAAGCGAAAGCGCTAGAGATTCATTAAGGCTCAGTAAATTGGGGTTTGTATATCAATATCACCATTTGCTGAAGGATTTTACCGCTATAGAAAATGTCATTATGCCAGCCTTGATAAGTGGCGTTAGTGAAACTGATGCTACAAAGCGCGCTGAGCAATTGCTTAGCTCTCTTGGCCTTGAAAATCGGCTACATAACTTCCCGGGGGAGCTATCTGGAGGCCAGCAGCAAAGGGTAGCAATAGCAAGAAGTATGATGAATAATCCAAATATGATTCTAGCTGATGAACCAACTGGGAATTTGGACTCTGAATCTTCGCAGCTTGTTATAGGAATGTTTTTAGATCTGGCAAAAAAGAATAATCTGTCTGCTGTTATAGTGACTCACAATTCACACCTTGCTTCTAAAATGGATAGTATTTACAATATAGAAGACGGAATTCTTCT
>JAGOJE010000173.1 GCA_017995275.1 Rickettsiaceae bacterium
TTTTTGATGAGAAACTATTTTGTGAAAAATGCCTATAAGTGTGTCGCTTAAGTAAGTTCTGCGCTGCTCACCTATTAGCATAGGCTCCGCTGCTTGACTCACAAGCTCCTACTTCTAGCCTATTTTTGATGAGAAACTGTTTTGTGAAAAATGCCTATAAGTGCGTCGTATGTATCTATTCACGAGGGGGCCTAAAAACCTCCAGTGTCACCCCGGCCGCAGAGCCGGGGTCCAGTTTTAAAAACCAGTCCGGCCTGTCGCGCCGTAGCCTTGGCGTAGGGGGAAGGACTCATTATTATAAAGAGCAACAAGTTGCTGGATTATAATGCCGGACCCCAGATCTCGGATGCGCTGCGCTCAGCCTGCCAGGGGTTATAAAACTTCAGAAATTCGGTTCCAAAAATAATACCTAAAATGGCAGAAAACGCTTCCGCTTCTAATATTCCATATCCTGAGTATCATTATGAGTGGCGTCCCCAACAGTTCCTAGAGGGTTACCCTCTGGATAATCAGTAATAATGTTGTTATCAACCACCGGCTCAATTTTGCGCCTTTTAGCCTCTGGTTGTTCAGGGATTTCAGGTATGACGGCGCAATTTTCAGGGTTATTAATGTTATTATAACAACGAAAAAATTTTAACCCGTTCTTAGGTAAAACATAATCTTCTAGGTCTGTTAAAACTTTTTGTATACCACCATTTAAAAATGAAATATTTTTATTTGTAAGTTTTTTGGGGAAATCTTCTCCGACATGCTCCCAAATTGCAGCCTTTAATACCTTCTCATGTTTTGGCATGTCATAAAAATTCGTTAGGTCATCAGTTGATGTTAATTTTTTAGGATCTGATATCAACTTCACGAAATCAGAAAATTTATAACCTTCCGCCTTCAACGAATCCAACACTTCTAGAATGCTTTTATCTTCTTCATAGGCTTCAAATACACTGTTGAAATAAGAGATATTTTGGTTTTTTTTACCATTAATACATTTTCTTAAATCTTTCTCTAAATGTGCACCTTTGGTTATCTCATCAGCTATAGCTGTTTGAATTTCTTCTTTTGCATAGTCACAATTATTTAAGTGCAACGTCCTATCTGCAAGCTCATGGTAACTTGATACTCTATGTAATTTTAAATATTTAATTATATTATCTGCAAGTTTTTCTGCTGGTAACTGAATATTTCCTAAATCAGGCTCTTCTCCTGCCTCTCCAGACAAATATTCGGCAATTTTGTTAGCTTGTTTATAGATGTAAACATCGTCATTTGCGACTTTTCCTATTATTTCTGCTTGAACATATTGTAACACCTTATGTTGCGCAAAGAAATCATTAATCTCCGCTGATGTAAAGTCATTATCAATAAATTTATTAGCAACTATGGTTTTTATTACATTTCTAGCTTCTTCAGATAGAAGGTGTAAACTGCCATATTCTGGTGTTTCTTTGAAGGCATTTTTACACCATTGCTGCGCAACTATATAGTGTTCTGGGATTGTTTCACTTATAACGGCAGTCACATCAGATGTTGTGCCATGTTCTATCAGTAATTTAACCACTTCTGTATGCCCATCAGCACAAGCAATATTAAGAGATGTAAAACCATTACTATTCGGCAGATTAACATTTGCTCCATAACTTATGAGCAATTTAGCTACTTTTGTATGTCCATTAGTACAAGCAATATTAAGAGATGTAAAACCATTCCTATGATGCTGCTGATTAAGATCTACATGATACTTACTTATAAGTAAATCTACTACTTCTGTATGCCCATTAGCGCAAGCTAGATGAAAAGGTGTCCAAAAATCCTTTGTATTCGGGCGATGAAGAGCTCCATGCTTCATGAGTAAATCTACTACTTTTGTATGCCCCTTATCACAAGCCACATGAAGCGGTGTTTGACCATTTTTAGCAGCCTTATTAACCTTTGCTTTGTGCTGATCTATTAGCAATTTAGCTATTTCTGTACGCCCATTAGCACAAGCGTAATGAAGAGGTGTCCAACAATCCGTACTATGATACTGGTTAACGTCTACAAGATATTTCTTTATGAGTAAATCTACTACTTCTGTATGCCCATTAACACAAGCCACATCAAGCGGTGTTCGCTCCTTATTATTCAGCCGATAAAGATTTGCTCCAAGCTTCATGAGTAAATCTACTACTTCTGTATGCCCCTTAGCACAAGCTATATGAAGTAGTGTTCGACCAGCGTTATCGGAAAAATTAGGGTTTACTCCGCACTCCTTTATTAGAAATTCAGCTGTTTTAGTATGCCCATTTAAACAAGCATCGTAAAGTGGTGTCAGACCATTATTATCAGGAAGATTAGGGTTTGCCCCGTACGTCTCTATTAGCAATTTAGCTATTTCTGTATCCCCCTTAGCATAAGCAATATGAAGCGCTGTCATACCATTTTTGTCACTCTGATCAACATTTGCTCCATGCTTCATGAGTAAATCTAGTACTTCTGTATGCCCCTTAGCACAAGCCAGATGAAGCGGTGTTCGACCAGTGCTATTCGGCAGATTAACATTTGCCTCATACATCGTTATTAGAAATTCAGCTGTTTTAGTATGCCCATTTAAACAAGCTATATGAAGTAGTGTTCGACCAGCGTTATCGGAAAAATTAGGGTTTACTCCGCACTCCTTTATTAGAAATTCAGCTGTTTTAGTATGCCCATTTAAACAAGCATCGTAAAGTGGTGTCAGA
>JAGOJE010000174.1 GCA_017995275.1 Rickettsiaceae bacterium
GTAGAGATACCGTCATATCCAGTACCAAGGCCGTATAGCGCAAGGATCTTGGCATCCAACTCATCACTTAAGATAGTCTGGCGCTTTTTTATCAATTGGGGTTCAAAGCTGCCATTACGATCTATAATGGTCCCAGGATTTTAGACAGCAAAATAGGATAAAAATGTGTATAATTTTCTTATCAAAAACGTAAGGATAAGAAATGAAGAAAACATCGAAACATTATAGCGCTGAAGAAAAAGCAAAAATAGTTATTGAGGTATTAAAAAGCGAATATACTATGGCTGAACTTAGTAGTAAATATGGAGTTCATGCTAATCAACTGCAACGATGGAAACAGGGTGCTCTAGAGGCGATTAGCGATAAATTCAAGCGCAAACCTAAAGAGAAAGATGATTCTCAAGAAGAGCTAATTAAAACCTTGTATGAACAAATAGGACAGCTTACCGTAGAGAAAGACTGGCTCAAAAAAAAATCTACTCTCTTTACCAATTGAGAAAAAGCGAGCAATAATAGAACATGACAAAGCTGATTTAACTATTGCTGAGCAATGCAAGCTGATAGGTTTAAATCGCTCTAGTTATTACGCCAGACCTAAGAGTCTAGAATTAAAAGACTATGAGATCATGCGTAAAATAGATGAGGTTTTTACTGAGCATCCATATTTTGGTACCAGAAGAATGGAGCAAGAGCTAAGGGATGTTGGTTATGATATCGGGCGAAAGAAAGTAAGGCATTATTACAGAATAATGGGTATAGAGGCTATTTACCCTAAAATGAATTTGAGTAAACGCAATCAAGCCCATAAGGTTTATCCTTATTTACTGAGGAATTATAAGATTACTGGTCCGAATAAGGTCTACAGTACTGATATAACCTATATCAGGTTGAAACATGGTTTTGTTTATTTAGTCGCGGTAATAGATTGGTATAGTAGGTATATTTTAAGCTGGAGAGTATCAATTAGCTTAGATAATAGTTTTTGCGTTGAAGCAGTTTGCGAAGCTATTATGTTATATGGAAGCCCTAAGATTTTTAATACTGATCAAGGAGTGCAATATACCTCAAAGAATTTTATAGCGATTTTAGAGCAATATCAAATAGCTATTAGCATGGATGGTAAAGGCAGAGCCTTGGATAATATTTTTATTGAGAGATTCTGGAGGTCATTGAAGCAAGAGAAAATTTATAGAATGGATCTTGAGAGCGTTAAGGAGGCAAAAGAAGCTATAAGCGAATATATGGAATTTTATAATAAACGAAGAAAGCATCAATCTTTGGGGTATAAAACTCCAGAGGCGATCCATTTTGCTAGCTAGATAAGGGGCTTCATTGCCAGCCCCTCGCAGCTTCGCTGCTTCACCCAGCTAGGATATTTGGGGAACAAAAATGGATATAGCTTGAGTTAGGATGGAATTACAATATAATACGAGCGCAGCACAGGCTGGGAAGCCGATGACTTGCGCAACGAAAATGGCGGCATTTTATATAATGTCGCTAGTTAAAAACTAAGATAGAAAATTTACACAAATTTAGTTAAAAAAACTGTCTTGACAAAAGGGACCACTATACATTATCATTAAGAAATATTATTGTTTTTCTTTTTACAATATGTTAAGCTCGTCTTGATTACACACCCACAAGATACCTTATTTATGAAAAAATCTACCCAACTTGATGTATATGCTGAATTACGTCTTGCTATTGATGATTATAGCAAATTAGATATAACTTATATTATTATGAACTTCTTTTCCACAGCCATTGCAACTTATGGGTTGCTTGCTAACAGCCCTGGAGTTGTGGTTGGAGCAATGATTATAGCTATGCTGTTTGGGCCAATATCAGGGATATCTCTTAGTCTAGTAGATGGAGACAAATCCCTATTAACAAAAGCTAGTTTGACGCTTTTAGTAGGGATACTAGTGGTTTTATCATCTTCTTTTGTTTTTGGTCTTATATTTGAAAAGCTTCCAATAACTGATGAAATTTTATCCCGTACGGCCCCTAGCCTTCTTGACTTATTAATAGCATTGGCAGGAGGAGCAGCTGCAGCATACGCGGTATTGTCCCCGCGTTTTGGCATTTCTTTTTTAGGAGTTCCCGTTGCCACGGCTATTGTTCCTCCTTTATCAAGTTGCGGCGTTTTATTATCACATGGAGAAATAAGCTTAGCTTGTGGAGCATTTTTTCTTGCTTTTACTAATATTGTTGCGATTCAAATCTCTGGATCCTTTATTATGTGGACTATGGGTTTAAGAAAAAAAACTAATGAACACTTGATAATTCCTAATATTTTGACTATGTCAATTTTATTGATGCTGGGTATAACACTAAGCTTAAATCTAATTGATTTGATACGAAGGAATGCATTTGAAGGAAATATAAAAACTAGCCTTGAGCAATCAATAAGTAATTATCCAGGAAATTATTTAGCTGAATTCCGTATAAGTGAAGAAAAGTCAGATATAATAGTGCGAGCAGTCATACGAGGACCAAACGCACTTACATTTGAACAAGTTGGAAAAATGGAAGACGAGTTAATTAATATAGATGGAGATAAATCGGTGCGATTAATTGTTCGCTATATCCCTATATTAGTTTTAACAAGAGACGGGCAACTATTCACAAAAGAGGATGAGTTGCAAACTTTAAAATTACCATTAAAGCAAGATTAATATATAAATTAAGTTTATAGCTCTACGCTATATAAT
>JAGOJE010000175.1 GCA_017995275.1 Rickettsiaceae bacterium
AGAGGGCAGGAAAGCTATTATAATAAGTAGAACTACCGAGTTAAATGCTATTGATCAATCTATGGAACAGGAAAGAAATACACAAAGACAAGGAAAAGAAACAGAAGCCTGGAACAAAGGGGCACAAGAAGTAATTACAAGACGAGAAGGCCAAGCTCCTAAAAAAACTCTCATCCAAAGAATGACAGATAAAATGAGAAGAATTTTCTCTAGAGACACAGATAATTTTTCTTCTATAGGGCTCATCACACAAAAGCCTCAAAGACAAAGAGCCGCAAAATACAAGATAAATCTAAATATTAACTACCCACCCTAACTAAACAACGTGACGCATCATTCCGGCCCATGAGCCGGAATACACGCGTGCAAACTATAAGTTAATAGATACTCTACCTTTCCTTAAATGCCTTGAACATAGTATCTGTAATAGGATCCAGCAGATATCTGAGTAATGTACGGGTACCTACAACTATTTGTACTTCTGTTTGCATTCCAGGGTGAAGTTCAAGATTCTTGTTTTTTGTTAGCTTGTTAAATTCATCCATATCTATTTCTATCCTTACAGCGTAATAATATGGATCTGCCCCACCACCACGTTGCATCTCATCCATCACTACGTCTGGCGATATTGAAACAACATTACCTGTAAAGGTAGGAGTAGTACGAGATTTAAATGCACTAAATTTCAACTTCGCTTTCAAACCGACTCTTATAGAATCAATCTGTTTTGTAGGAAGCTTTGCCTCTACAACAAGCACATCTTTATCTGGCGATACTTCAGCTATAACTTGCTGAGCAGGAATTTGAGAACCAATAGTGTGGTATCTTAGAACGTTTACAACACCATCTACAGGAGATATAATCATGCATCTATCTAATGCATCTTTAGACTGAGTATATTTTCCTGATACTTCAGCAAGATGAGCCTGAGTTTCTTTAAGCTCTTGCAGGATTTTAGAAAGATGATCACTTTTTACAGTGATTTCATCAACTTCTATTTTGCTTATTTCTTGATCATTTTTGGCAATATCGACATCCGCATTGAACATTTCACTCTCCGCAGCGGATTTCTTTGTCTCCAACTCCATTACACTAGCATTTGAAGCATAACCTTTCTTCTGCATCATTTTTGCCTTCTCTAGCCTATCAGATAGTAATTTATATTGCTGAACAGAAGCCTTCTTTCTTGCCCGAAGACCCTCCGCCTGTTTTTTACACTGAGTGAGTTTAGTTTGATTAGTATTTAACTGACCTTTTATAATCTCATTACGAGATTTAAACAAATTCTCCTGAGTAGCCATCACTTTCTTAATTTCTGGATCATCAATATTCTTTGTCAATTCTTCTGGAAATGACACTGACTCTTCTTCATCTCGCTCTGCTATAATTCTGGCTTCTGCAGCAAGTAAACTATAATATTGATGTTTATAAGCCTCATAAGCTGCTTTGAAAGGAACTTCATCTAGCTCTACTAAAGGATCACCTTCATGAACCTTCTCGCCTTGCTTAACGTAAATAGCTTTTAATATACCACCAGTAGGATGGTTAAGTATCTTTTTGTTAGAACTAGAGACAAGGCTCCCAACTATAGTTGCAGCGCTATCTAAAGGAGCAAGACCAGCCCACAAACCGCCAAATACAAAGAAAATTATTATCACATAGGTACCAAATAGTATAGGCCCACGAGCTGCTTGCATAACTTCATTACGATCTTCATCAGTTTCACGAACAACATAATTTGTAAATCTATCTGTAAATTCAACACCATTTTTAATAAATAAGCTAAAGTAATGCATAAAACCCTGCATAAACTTTTGTCTTTTTGTTAATGGCTGCTTTCTTTGGTGAGAAGGGCCGCCAACACCAAGGCCCCCAGGAGCGCCACCGGCGGCGCCTCTTGCAGCTAAAGCCTCAGCAAGCATCTTAAGCATTTCTGGATTGATTTTTTTTGCTTGTTCTTCTGGTGGAAGTTTTTTTTCTTCAGACATTTTAATTACCTGCTTTTGTGTTTTTATTTGCATCATTTATATGCATAATACCTGTTCCTAGAGTCTCTACGCGACCGTATATTTCTTCCTTAGTACCATAAGCACTTACTTTACCATCTTGTACTATAAGAATCTTATCTACAACTGATAATATTGAAGGCCTATGAGATATCACTATCACAGATATATTATTCTTTTTAGCCTCAAGAAGAGCTGCGGCTAAGGCATTTTCCCCTGCTTCATCCAGATTAGCATTTGGCTCATCTAGAATTACAAGTTTTGGATTCCCATAGAATGCCCTTGCAAGAGCTATTCTTTGCCTTTGACCACCAGATAGATTTGATCCAGCAATACCTATGTCAGAATCATATCCTTGTGGAAATTTCAAGATCATTTCATGAGCACCGGCCATTTTAGCGGCTGCAATTATTTTTTCTGGATCTATATCTTCAGACATTCTAGCAATATTCTGTTTTATTGAACCACTAAACAATTCTATGCCTTGTGGCACATAACCCATATGTTTACCAAAATCTTCCCTATTCCAACGATATATTTCACCACCATCAAGCCTTACAGTACCAGAAGACGCCTTCCAAACACCTGTCATTATTTTTGCAAGAGTAGATTTACCAGCCGCACTAGGCCCTATAATAGCCACTAGCTGTCCAGGTTTTACTTCAAAAGATACATCTGTTAAAACATATC
>JAGOJE010000025.1 GCA_017995275.1 Rickettsiaceae bacterium
CTTGAAGATAAAATTGATAGCTCCAGTAGCTATGGATGAAGGTCTACGTTTTGCGATACGTGAAGGTGGACGTACAGTCGGCGCTGGTGTTGTTGCAAAAATTATAAATTAACCAATATTTGGTGGGCTAGAAGTTTTACTTCGGTCCACCTTCGTTTTTAATGAGTTTATGATGAATAATCAAAAAATTAGGATAAGACTAAAATCTTTCGATCATAAGTTGCTAGACGCTGCAACGCGTGAGATAGTTCTTACTGTGAAACGTACAGGTGCTGATGTGAGTGGTCCTATACCGCTTCCTCGTGAAATTAAAGGTTTTACAGTTAATAGATCTCCTCACGTTAACAAAAAATCTAGGGAGCAATTTGAGATCAGGACTCAAAAGAGGTTGATCATCATAAGTTATCCGACGCCTCAAACAGTAGACGCTTTGATGAAGGTGGATCTGGCTGCTGGTGTTGATGTTGAGATTAAGTTAGTTGGAGCTGGGCAATGAGATCTGGTTTAATAGCTGAAAAAGTTGGGATGACATCCACTTTCAATGAAAAAGGTGAGAGAGTTCCTGTTACTCTTTTGAGGGTTCAGGATTGTCAGGTTGTTGGGTATAGAACTTCAGAAAAAGATGGTTACAATGCTTTGATAATTGGGGCTAAAAATGCAAAGCCTAGCAAAGTAAGTAAGGCGATGAGGACTGTTTTTGCAAATGCTAAAGTTGAGCCTAAAGTTCACTTGAAGGAATTTAGAATCAGTGAAGATGCATATATGGAAGTTGGTGCTGCCTTAACTGTGGAACATTTTTCTGTTGGGCAAGTTGTCGATGTTTCTGGTGTGTCCATAGGTAAAGGATTTGCTGGTGGTATGAAAAGGCATAATTTTAGGGGGCTCGAGGCTTCTCACGGTGTGTCTGTATCTCATAGATCTATCGGTTCTACTGGTGGGTGTCAGGATCCTGGTCGTACTTTTAAGAACAAAAAAATGCCTGGTCATTTAGGGCATGAAAAAGTTACAGTGCAGAATTTGACTGTGGTAGCTGTTAATGCTGAAGAAGGTGTTCTTGTAGTAAAAGGTGCCATTCCTGGTCATAAGGGAGCTGGTGTATATGTTACAGATGCTGTTAAGAAAACTATAGCTATTTAAGGTGCTAAGAAATGAAAACCACAATATATAGTCTTACTAAAGAATCTGTCGGAGAGTTAACTCTCAATGGCGGTGTATTTGGTCTTGAAGTAAGGCAAGATTTAATTAAGCGTGCGGTGGAGTGGCAGCTTGCTAAAGTCCGCTCTGGGACCCACCAAACTAAAACTATTTCAGAGGTTTCTGGTACCACAAAGAAGCCATTTAAGCAAAAAGGAACTGGTAACGCTCGTCAAGGTTCTTTGAGATCTGCTCAAATGCGTGGTGGTGGTGTATCACATGGTCCAGTAATGAGAAGCCATGAAATACAATTGCCTAAAAAAGTTAGGAAGCTTGCTATGTGTCATGCTCTTTCTAGTAAACTTGCTGAAGGTAAGCTTTTGGTTGTTGATAGTTTGAGTATCTCATCTCCAAAAACTTCTGAGCTAAAATCAGTCATGAAAAATTTTGATGGAAATAGTTTCTTTGTGGTTGATGGTGCTGCTGTAAATGAGAACTTCATTTTGGCTTCAAGAAATTTGCATAATATTGTTCCTGTGCCTCATGTTGGTGCTAATGTTTATGACATAATCAAGCATGACGTTGTTATATTGACAAAAGATGCTGTGGCTTGTTTAGAGGGGAGGTTGGTTATATGAAATACAACTTATATGATGTGATCAGAAGACCAATTATCACTGAAAAAAGCACAATGATATCTGAGTATCGTAAATATACCTTTGAGGTTGCTCGTGATGCTGGAAAGGAACTTGTGAAGAAAGCGGTTGAATCTATTTTCGATGTTAAAGTTCAGAAAGTAAATATGTTAAATGTTGCTGGAAAAACGAAAAGATTTAAAGGGATTATTGGCAAGCAGTCTGATTTTAAAAAGGCTGTTGTTACCCTTGAGAAAGATAATACTATAGATCTAGCTGGAGGAGTGAAATAATGGCATTAAAATCTTTCAATCCTGTTACTCCTTCTTTGAGAAGTCTTAAGCAAGTGGATAAATCCGGCCTTTGGAAAGGTTCTGCTTATAAGCCTTTGACAGAAGGAATTAAAAAAACTGGCGGTCGTAACAATCTTGGTAGAATTACTTCTTTCCACCGTGGTGGAGGTCATAAACGTTTGTATCGCAATATAGACTTTAAGCGTAATAAGTTGGATGTTGTTGGTATTGTTGAGCGTATAGAGTACGATCCTAACAGAACGGCTTTCATTGCTCTTATAAAATATACAGATGGCGATTATAGCTATATCCTAGCACCTCAGAAGTTAGAAGTTGGAGATCAAGTTATTTCTAGCGAAACAGCTGATATAAAAGTTGGGAATTGTTTGTCTTTGAAGTCAATGCCTGTGGGTACTGTAGTTCATAATGTGGAAATGAAGCCTGGCAAAGGTGGGCAGCTTGCAAGATCTGCTGGCTCTTATGCTCAACTTGCGGGTAAAGATTCTGGATATGCTCAGATAAAGCTTAGATCAGGTGAATTGAGGTTGGTGCCTCTAGAATGTAAAGCAACTGTTGGTGCTGTTTCAAATCAGGATCATCAGAACGTCAGCTATGGTAAAGCTGGTAGGATGAGGTGGCTTGGCCGTCGTCCTGTGGTTCGCGGTGTAGCAATGAACCCTATCGATCACCCACATGGTGGAGGTGAAGGTAAAACTTCAGGTGGACGTCATCCAGTGACTCCGTGGGGTAAGCCAACGAAAGGTAAGAAAACACGTAAAAATAAAGCTACATCAAAATATATTATTAAGCGTAGAAAATAGGTAAGCATTAGTATGGCTCGTTCTGTTTGGAAAGGTCCTTTTGTGGACGGATATTTGATAAAAAAGGTACAGAAGATGGTTGAATCTGGGAATTCTCAGATTCTTCAGACTTGGTCTAGAAGGTCAACCATCATACCTATGTTTGTTGGTTTCACTTTTGCAGTTCACAATGGTAATAAATTTATTCCTGTGGCTGTAACAGAGGAAATGGTTGGTAGGAAACTTGGAGAATTCTCTCCTACTAGAACCTATTATGGTCATGGTGCCGATAAAAAAGCGAAGAGAAAATAATATGACTCAGTATAGTGGAAGTTCAGCTAATGCTGTGACAAAAAATATGAGGGTTAGCCCCAGAAAACTTAATTTAGTTGCGAGCTTCATTCGTAATATGAAGGCTTCGGAGGCTTTAGTGCAGCTAACTTTTTCTAAGAAAAGAATAGCTGGTCAAGTTAAGAAATGTTTGCAATCTGCTATAGCTAATGCAGAGAATAACTTTGGTCTTGATATAGACAAGCTTGTTGTTTCTAGTGCTACTGTAGGTAAGTCAGTCGTAATGAAAAGAGTTATGCCAAGAGCAAGAGGTAGATCTGCAAGAATAAACAAATTTCTTAGCAATTTATATATCACACTAACAGAGATGGTGGAGGAATAATATGGGTCAGAAGGTTAATCCGCATGGTTTTAGAGTTGGTCCGACATTAATCAAAGGGTGGGATTCTGTTCTGTATGCAGAAAGAAATTATGGAGATCTGCTAATTCAAGATATTAAAATCAGAAGAATGATAGCCAAAAAGCATTCTCAAGCTCAGATTAGTAAGATTTTGATAGATAGGCCATCAAATAAAAGCGTTATAATCAATATTCATGCCAGAAGGCCAGGTGTTATAATCGGGAAGAGTGGTAGCGATATAGAGGCTTTGAAAAAAGAAATTCTTCGTATGACTTCTGGTGAAGTTTATATAAATATACACGAAGTAAAGAAACCTGATATGGATGCTTCTTTGATAGCTCAAGGAATTGCTACTCAGCTCGAAAAAAGGGTTGCATTTAGGCGTGCTATGAAGAGAGCTATGCAAGCTTGTATGAAGCAAGGTGCGAAGGGGATAAAAGTAAGTTGTTCTGGACGTCTTGGTGGAGCTGAGATCGCTAGAACTGAGTGGTACAGAGAGGGAAGGGTTCCTCTTCATACTCTCAGAGCAGATATAGACTACTCGACTGCAGAAGCTATGACAACTTATGGCGTTATAGGAATTAAAGTTTGGGTTTACAAAGGAGACTTTGTAGAGAACAAGAAAAAATATAATTAATTAGTAAAGAAAATGTTGTATCCAAAAAAGCAAAAATATCGTAAGGCGCATAAAGGGCGTGTACAAACGAAAGCCAAGGCTGGAACTATGTTAGCTTTTGGTTCATTCGGTTTGAAGTCTTTAGACGGATGTAGAGTGACCGCGCGTCAGATTGAGGCGGCGCGTCGTGCTGCCACGAGATGTATGAAAAGGCAGGGTAAGCTCTGGATCAAGATATTTCCTGATCTACCAGTTTCCAAAAAGCCTGCAGAGGTTAGGATGGGTAAAGGAAAGGGCTCTCCAGAATTTTTTGCTGTAAGGGTTTCTCCTGGAAGGATAATGTTTGAAGTTGATGGTGTGGACGAAGATGTTGCAAAGTTAGCTTTAGAGCTTGCTAGTGCTAAGTTACCTGTAAGAACAAAGATAGTAAGGCGTTATGAGTAAGAAAAAAAATGATAAAAAAGCCGTTGATATTATAAATCAAACGGTAAGTGAGTTGCGTGACAGGCTCTTGTGGCTCAAGAAGGAATTATTTAACCTTCGTTTTCAAAAAACCGTTGGAGAGCTTACGAACACAAGTAGATTCAGGGTCATACGTAGAGATGTAGCTCGTGTGCAAACTGAGTTGGTTAAGAGATCGAGATTAGGAGATAAATAATGCCAAAACGAGTACTTAAAGGAGTTGTTGTTAGCGCTAAACCTGATAAAACAGTTATTGTGAATGTTGAGCGTAGGTTTAGGCATCCTATATACAAGAAAATTGTTAGAGTGTCTAAAAAATATGCCGCTCATGATGCGGATAACAAGTTTAATATAGGTGATGAGGTTTCTATAATTGAAAGTCGTCCTATATCTAAAACAAAAACCTGGGTTGTAATTGAAGATTAAATCTTTGACTTTTCAAGATTTTTTCTGTATTTTGTCCCTTAAATAAAATTTTGCTATTGGTTGTATTATGATTCAGATGCAAAGCATTTTGGAAGTAGCGGATAACTCCGGTGCCAAAAAAGTTATGTGTGTTAAAGTGTTAGGTGGCTCTCATCATATGATAGCTGGTGTCGGAGATGTTATAGTTGTATCTATAAAAGAGGCACTACCTAACGGAAAAATAAAAAAAGGTGAAGTGCATCGCGCTCTTATAGTTAGAACAAAGACTGGAGTTAGACGTTCAGACGGAAGTTCTATAAAATTTGATACAAATGCTGTTGTGCTTCTAAATAAACAGGGTGAGCCTTTGGGGACTCGTGTTTTTGGTCCTGTTACTCGTGAACTTAGAGCGAAGAAATTTGTTAAGATAGTTTCTTTGGCAGAGGAAGTATTATAATGGTTAAGTTGAAGATTCGCAAAGGCGATAATGTAATCGTCACTACTGGTAAGGATAAGGGCAAATCTGGCGTCGTGCTAAAAGTTTTTCCTGCTGATTCTAAAATTTTAGTTTCTGGTGTTAATGTTGTAAAAAAACATACTAAGCCTACTAGAATGAGTGAAGGTGGGATAGTGTCCAAAGAGGCTCCGCTTCATATATCTAATGTTGCTCTTGCTGACCCAAAAACTGGTGCTCCTACTAAAGTTGCTATAAAAATCATGGAAGATGGTTCTAAGGTAAGGGTTGCCAAAAAAACTGGTGAAGTGATTCGTAAGGAAGGTAAATAAATGCTAGAAAGGTTTCAAGATTTATATTTTGGTTCTGTAAAGAAAGCTTTAACAGAAAAGTTCGGTTATAAGAATCCTCACGAGGTGCCGGCAATAAAAAAAGTTGTTATAAATATGGGCGTTGGTGAGGCTGTATCTGATTCTAAGGTGATAAATCATGCTGTTAATGATCTTACTTTGATTTCAGGTCAAAAACCTATTGTTATTTCAGCAAGGCAGTCCGTTGCTTCTTTTAAATTAAGAGATGGCATGAAAATTGGTTGCAAGGTTACATTGAGAAATGCTCGTATGTATGACTTTTTGGAGAGGTTGGTTTTGGTTGCTTTGCCTCGCGTTAAGGAGTTTAAGGGTTTTTCTAAAAAGAGTTTTGATGGCAGGGGAAATTTTACTTTTGGTATAAAAGAGCAAATAGTTTTTCCTGAGATTAACTATGATAAAATCGACGTTATAAGGGGTATGGACATCACATTAGTTACTTCAGCTAAGACTGATGAAGAGGCTTTAGCTTTGTTGTCGTCGTTTTATCTACCGTTTAACAATTGATATAGTAAGTATATTTATGGCTAAAAAAAGTTCAGTAGAAAGAAATGATAAACGTAAAAAAATGAACGAGAGTCTTCGTAAGAAGAGGGCTGCGCTTAAGGCCCAGGTTTACGATAAAGATTTATCTTTGAGTGATAGATTCCGTGTTGTTATGAAGCTAGCGGCTTTGCCAAGGAATTCTGCTAGAACGAGAATAAGGAATAGATGTGAGCTTACTGGGAGACCTCGTGGTTATTATAGGAAGTTTAAGCTTTCTAGGAACATGCTTAGGCATCTTGCTGGGACTGGGGAAATACCTGGTCTAGTAAAGGCCAGTTGGTAATTTGTGTATTTATTGAGAGTAATAATATGTCAATGACAGATAATATAGCGGATATGCTTACAAGGATTAGAAATGCACAAAAAAGCAAGTTAGTGACTATGCTTGTTCCGCATTCGAAGATGAAGTGTGCGATTCTGGATGTTTTGAAGGAAGAGGGGTATATAAGATCTTACGATGTGCTTGATGTTTCTTCCAATATACGTACCATTGAAGTTAGTTTAAAATATTCTTCTTATGGCAAGCCTGCGATACAAGAGATAAAGAGAGTATCTAAGCCTGGGAAGAGATCTTATTCTCCTGCTGGGGAAATGCAAGGGCACTATAACGGTATGGGTATATATATATTATCAACATCTAAGGGAGTCATCTCTGATAGAGAGGCCCGCAGACTTGGTGTTGGTGGCGAAGTGATTTGTAAAGTATTTTAGGTTAAAAAAGATGTCAAGAGTTGGAAAATTACCTGTTTCTATACCTTCTAACGTGAAAGTAGAAATAGACGGTTTAAATGTTAAGGTAGTAGGCCCAAAGGGAGAGTTAAATAAAGCTTTCAAGGGTATGATTTCTATAACTTCAGAGGAAAATTCTGTTGTAGTTACTCCTTTGAATGAGGAAAAGGAAACAAGAGCCATGTGGGGAACCGCTCGTAGTGTAATTAACGGTATGGTTAAGGGAGTGAGCCAAGGTTTCTCTGAGGAGCTTGAAGTGAATGGTGTTGGTTATAGAGCTTCAATTAAAGGGTCTTATTTAAATTTGACTCTTGGAAAAAGCCATAATACAAAAATTGAAATTCCGAAGAATATTAAAGTAGAAGCTCCAAAACAGAATATAATCACATTGGAAAGTATAGATAAGGAAAAGTTGGGGCAGTTTATTGCTGTTATAATAAAACAAAGGCCGCCTGAGCCTTATAAAGGGAAAGGCATTAAGCGCAAAGGGCAGTATGTCCAAAGAAAAGAAGGTAAGAAAAACTAATAATTAGGTTGTTATGCGTAGCTCAAAAAGAAGGTTCGAGATTAGAAAAGCGAGAGTTAGGTCTGCTATCGCTAGAGTTTCAGATAGACCAAGGCTATCTGTCTTTAAATCCGGTAGGCATGTTTATGCTCAAGTTATAGATGATGTAGAGGCCGTGACTATTGCATCCTCTTCTTCCTTAGAGAAGTCTTTTAGACAGGTTGGTAAATCGAATTGCAATAAAACTGTTGCTGAAAAGATTGGTTCTGATGTTGCGAAAAAGGCTGCGGCAAAAGGGGTAAAGCAGGTTGTGTTTGACAAAGGTGGATACAAATATCATGGTGTTGTAAAAGCTCTTGCAGATGCTGCCAGAGAAGTATTAGAATTTTGAAGAATTATAAAGGTCATGTATGTCCGTAGTAGATAAAATAGAAAGTTCAATTCATGAGACGTTAGTTGGCGTCAAAAGGGTTACCAAAGTTGTAAAGGGTGGTAGAAGATTCTCTTTTGCTGCTTGTGTTGTATGCGGAAGTAGAGATGGTGCTGTCGGTTATGGTCATGGCAAGGCGCGTGAAGTTGCCGAAGCAAGAACGAAAGCTTCTCAATCTGCAAAAAAGGCTATGATTCATGTGAATCTGTACCAAGGGAGGACAATCCATCATGATGTGATTGGTAAAAGTGGGGCAGCTAGGGTTGTTTTACGTAGGGCAAAGCCTGGTACAGGAATAATAGCTGGTGGTGCTATGCGTGCTATTTTTGACTCTCTGGGAGTGCATGATATAGTTGCAAAATCATTAGGATCATCTAATACATATTCTATGATAGCAGCTACTTTTGACGCTCTTCAAAAACTTTCTTCTCCTAAGGTTATAGCTTCTAGAAGAGGCAAGGGAGTCGGTGAGCTATCTACGATGCCTTCAAAAAAGGCTGATTTTGATAATGAGTAACTACTATTTAGGTGTTTAATATGTCGAAGAAAAAAGCGCAATTAGAAAAAATTAAGGTTACGCAAATAGGTAGCACTATAGGTCGTCAGTCTGTTCAAGAAAAAACTCTGATAGGTCTTGGGTTAAATAAGTTGCACAGAGTTAGGGTTTTAGAAAATACCCCATCAGTTCTTGGTATGGTCAATAAAGTGCGACATCTTGTAAAAGTAGAGGCAGCGGAGTAGTATTATGCAATTAAATAGTTTCTATAATTTGCCAGGGTCCAAAAAAAAATCTAAAAGAGTTGGGCGTGGTATAGGTAGCGGTAAGGGTAAAACTTGCGGAAGTGGTGTGAAAGGTCAGAAATCTAGGGCCGGTGTTGCAATAAATGGCTTCGAAGGCGGTCAAATGCCTATGATAGCAAGGCTTCCAAAGCGTGGTTTTAATTGTCCATCTACCACTTCATATTCAGTGATAAATTTTGATGACATATCAAGGTTGGTTGAGAACAAATCAGTAAAATCAGGTGATCTTGTAAATAAGGATCTATTAGTAAAATGCGGTTTTATCAAGAGCTCTAAGGTCAAGGTTAAGCTTTTAGGCCGAGGTAAAATTGATGTAAAGTTGGATTTTGATTTGGATGCATATTCTAAATCGGCCAAAGAAATAGTCCAGCAAGCTGGCGGTAAGACTAACTAAATTTTTATATATAAATGTCTTCTAAAACAGAGAACGATTTAACAAGCAGAATTATTTTTACACTTTTAGCTTTAATAGTGTGTAGGATAGGGTCTTATGTCCCTGTCGCTGGAATTGATTCTGCAGCACTCCAGGAGTTTGCTGGAAAAAACCAGGGTGGCATACTTGGCATGTTTAACATGCTTTCGGGAGGCTCTTTGGGGCGTATGTCTATTTTCGCTCTGGCTATAATGCCTTACATTACATCTTCTATAGTAATCCAGCTTCTAACAATAGCATACAAGCCTTTGGAAACTTTGAAAAAAGATGGTGAGGTTGGAAGGCGCAAAATTAATCAGATTACGAAGTATCTTACAGTTTTACTTGCTGCAATGCAGGCTTATGGTATAGCTGTGGGGCTTCAGAATATGTCTACTTCAAGCGGTCCTATAGTGATAATTTCGCCTGTTTTCTTTAAGGTCAGCGCTGTTATTACATTTGTAGTTGGTACTATGTTTTTGGTTTGGCTGAGTGAACAAATTAGCGTGCGCGGAAT
>JAGOJE010000176.1 GCA_017995275.1 Rickettsiaceae bacterium
TGGGTGAGGTATTAATTTCTGGTGGGATTTTCGAGAACTCTGGGAGTTCGTGTTGCTAATAGTTGTAATTACGTTGCAATTTTAAACTTATAATTTAAAAAAGGTATTTTTATGAGTAAAATTTCGAGATTAGTTGAAGGTGGTTATATATCTGAACTTCACCATTATTTAATTACAGCAAGGTATAATGGAGAGTTGAATAAGGTTTTTTCTGAAGTCGCTTTACAGTGTATTTATCATAATAAAATTGAAGTCTTTCATTGTATTTTAAATGGATATCCAGATGCTAAGGTTTCTTTCGATAATTACATTGTAGAACGCGATGATGGTGAAATGGATACTATTAATTACAGGGGGGCTATTATATCAGCCATGAGTAATAGTTCAAATGTCTCTCTCGTAAGTGATGTAATAAAACTGCTCCCACTAGAAGGAGACGATTTGCAAACGGTTAAAGATGCTATAGTCTGCGATCATTTGGAAAAAGGTGATGTATCTTTTTATGAAGGATTAGGCCTTAGTGATTTTGCCGAAGTGAAATATCTAACAAATACTATACGAGAATGGTATTTTTATGCAGAAAGAATGAGTGATAAAAAAAAAGCATTGCTGGTATATTGTTTTGCAAATTTTCATGTTAATGATGAAATAAAAGGTCTTTTGGCTCCTTATGCTTCATTTCCAGAACTCGGCAATCAAGAGAAGGAAGAGATGAATAAAACTATTACACATGTTATTACAGATGCGTGTAGTAATCTAAATTATCATGTGCCAATGACAGGCGTTGTTGGTGATCATGTAGATCATGTAGATCAAGTAGTTGATGTTGATCATCACTAAAAATTAAAAATAGGGGAGGGCTTATAAATCGCCCTCCTATATTTCTAAATTTTCTTTATCCTCCCTAAGGCCAGCGCATAGATCGAATAATTTTTGCTGATATTTAGGTAGCATTATCCATTTGGTTTTTTGTTCTGGAATTTTTAGTTCATTTTTGCTAGTTGGAAGGGTCTTGCAGATATAAACAAGACTCTCGTCAGATAATAAAAAGTTTCTAGGAATATCTAATTGAGCCGCCAGTTCTTCTCTAAAGGCTGCAAGTGTTTTTAATATATAAGGATTTTTTAGAAAATTCGTGCGTATTTTTACTTTTTTCCATGCATTTGAGGATTTCGTCGAGTAATTTTCTAGATTTAGAATTTTGTCCATTTCTGACCTAAACATACCAATATCTTTGATTGAGTCGCGTAGTTTGAAGTAAATTTTATGTAGATATTTAACATCACATCTTGCATATTCAAGCATTTCTTTTGGTATTGGTCTCTCTAGCCAGTTATATGCTTGATATGTTTTGTCTATTTCTACTGTGCATATGGATTTGCATAAATCTGCATAGCTGATATGAGCTCTAAATCCTGAGAATTTAGCAGCTGTTTGAGAGTCAAAAACATTTACCGGTATTTCTTTAAATAGATAGAAAAAGATTTCAAAATCCTGTTGAGGGGCGTGTATTATTTTTACGATTTTAGGATTTTGTAGGATCTTTTCATTAAATATAGCCATATCAACAGTTGTTGCGTCTATTATATAGGATTCTCCTTCCATGGTTCCTATTTGTACTATACTAAGCTTAGCATAATAGGTGTTTTTCCTTACAAACTCTGTATCTAACGCTATTGAAGAGGCGTTTGTAAGCTTTTGGCATAGACCTTCTAGATCGTTTTGATTTGTAATTAACATTTTTACTTTGTTTTTTATTTGCTATAGGTGATTAAGTTCTATATACTCACCGCCAACTGAAATTTCTGTTTTTCTTGGCGAGGTTATATTATCACGCTAATAAGTTTTTGTCACGTATGGTAGAGCAGATGCATAAATATAGGACTCATAATTGTAACCAATTGAACACTGGTAATGTAGGTGAAGTAGTGAAACTGTCTGGTTGGGTTCACAGAAGACGCGATCATGGCAATTTGCTTTTTATAGATTTAAGAGACCATTACGGTATAACGCAAATAGTGTTTACGGACCAGAATCCATCTTTGATGGAAGAGGCTAGTCGCCTTAGATTCGAAAGTGTTATTACTGTTGTAGGTAAAGTTTTATCCCGTAGTACTGAGACTGTGAATGATGGGCTACCTACTGGCGCTATAGAGATTCTAGCTTCAAGTTACGATCTGGAATCTGCGGCGGATCAACTTCCATTTTCTGTAAATGCTGAACATGAAGCTCCTGAAGAGACAAGGCTTACTTATAGATTTTTGGATTTGAGGCGCGAGTCTTTACATAGTAAAATAATATTACGTTCTAAAGTTGTATCTGAAATCAGAAAATTAATGACTGAGCAAGGCTTTAACGAATTTCAAACTCCTATACTTACAGCAAGTTCTCCTGAGGGCGCTAGAGATTTTTTAGTCCCAAGCAGAATGCATCCTGGAAAATTTTATGCTTTGCCACAAGCTCCGCAGCAATTTAAGCAATTGCTTATGGTTTCAGGTTTTGATAGATATTTCCAGATTGCGCCGTGTTTTAGGGATGAAGATGCCAGGGCTGACCGCTCTCCTGGGGAGTTCTACCAGCTAGATATTGAGATGTCCTTTGTAACTCAAGATGATGTTTTTGCAGCTATAGAGCCTGTATTATACAATATTTTCACAAAATTTTCTGATAAAGAAGTTTCAAAAC
>JAGOJE010000026.1 GCA_017995275.1 Rickettsiaceae bacterium
TCGCGCTTTAAATCTAGTAACGTTTTCCTTTTATCTGTAGAAGGGTCGTAAGGATGTGCGTTATCCTGATATTTGGTAAGAAGATCTTTTGGGACAGGGCTTTGACCATATACAAAATCCAGAACTCCACCTTCAATAACTTCCAATGCACTTCTGCTATCATCAAGGTTTTTTTTCATTTCTTCTTTTATATAATCCGGTAGATTTGCAGAATTAAGAGCTGTATCTGCCTTTTCATAACTTAAAATCCCGTCTTGTATACAAATTAAGTTAAGTTTTTCCACAATAGCTTTCTGTGATTCTTCTGAAAGATTAGTAAGTTTATCTTCATTGTAAGGCCTTCCTCTAGACATTGAATCAAAGATTTCATCAGCTTTACGTTCTATAATTTTATCATAAGTTTTATTATAGAAATCTTCTTCTTCGAGCATATATTTAATAGTTGTATTCTTACTACTTTTTAGTTCTTCCAATCCTTCTATAGTAGTTATACTTATTTTAAAGATCTTTTTATCAATATCACTTAAAGTAGCACCATGTTCTATTAGAAATTTTGATGTTTTTATTGAACTCCTAACCGTATAATGCAATGGTGTCTTTCTCCACTGATCTTGTGCGTTTATGCTTTCAGGTGCTAGCTTGTAAAGAAACTGTACCGTTTCTAGATTGCCACTTTCAGCAGCGAAATGCAATGGTGTCTTTCTGGACTGATCTTGTGCGTTTATGTTTTGAGCTGCGCCATTCTCATAAAGAAACTGTACCATTTCTAGATTGCCACTTGCAGCAGCATAATGTAATGGTATTCTACCACTTTCATCTTGGGCATTGATGCTTTCAGGTGCTAGCTTGCAAAGAAACTGTACCATTTCTAGATTGCCACTTTGAGCAGCATAATGTAATAGCATTCTCCCACTTTTATCTTGTGCGTTTATGTTTTGATCTGCGCCATTCTTATAAAGAAACTGTACCATTTCTAGATTGCCACTGTGAGCAGCATAATGTAATGGTATCTTTCTGTGCTGATCTTGTGCGTTTATGTTTTGAGCTGCGCCATTCTCATAAAGAAACTGTACCATTTCTAGATTGCCACTTTGAGCAGCATAATGTAATGGCATTCTCCCACTTTTATCTTGTGCGTTTATGTTTTGAGCTGCGCCATTCTGATAAAGAAACTGCACCATTTCTAGATTGCCACTTTGAGCAGCATGATGAAGTGGCGTATTTCTGTGCAGATCTTGTGCGTTTATGCTTTGAGCTGCACCATTCTCATAAAGCAACTGTACCATTTCTAGATTGTCACTTTGAACAGCGTGATGTAGCAACGTTGCAGAACTCATTGGCATGTCTTGAACCACTCGTGCATTAACATCGGCTCCTTCAGATATAGCCTTCCTGCAAGCTTCCAGATTATTATCCCAAATCCCATCAAGCAAAATGTTTGTAGCTTCTTTGTTATATTGCTTTTCACTCATAATAACTGTTACATACTGCATTTTACTCATAATAACTTCTCCATTTTTTGTTTACACCTAACATTAGAACATAGATGAGTAACAAGCTCAATAATTTTGCAGTTATAAAGGGTTTAAAAATGCAGTATGAGACATTTTGGTAACGATTGTTGTTTCACAACTGTAAGGCAGGAATTTTAGTTGATAGATATAATTTGGTAAAGAAGATGATGGTGCCGGATGTCGGATTTGAACTGACGACCTACCGCTTACAAGGCGGGTGCTCTACCACTGAGCTAATCCGGCATATATACAACTGACAAGAGCAAAGCTTGCCAAAAATTATGATTACCCTTAAAGGCATCTGTTATTATAAAGAGCCACAAAGTGACGCATTATCATGCTGGATCCCAGATCGCGGCTGGCAAGGCCCCACCGGTCCGGGATGACAGTATTTTTATGCTGCAGCTTCTTTTCTAGGAGCCTTAGGCTTCCTATTTTTTAGCTTCACATCTACTTTCTTTTGAAGAGCTAATGGCAAAGCAATACCAGCATCCATTATAAACTTCACGACTCTCTCTGTTGGTTCTGCCCCTTGGCTCAACCAGTAAGAAATCCTTTCTGGATTCAAAGAGATACGTGCTGAGCTATCTTCAACCATAGGGTTGTATGTGCCAACTTTCTCGATAAAATCACCATCGCGAGGAGCTGTAGCATTTGCTACCACTATTCTGTAATAAGGCTTCTTCTTAGCCCCACCTCTTGCTAAACGAATTTTAACTGCCATGCTTTTGCCTGCTTATTTAATCTTTTCTTCTTTGAACATAACGTGTTTACGTACTACAGGGTCATATTTCCTGAAAGACAACTTTTCCGTCTGTGTTTTAGGATTGCGTTGTTTAACCAAAAAGTAACCTGTGTTTGCAGTACTAACAAGTTTCACCAAAACCGTCTTAGTTTTCTTTGCCACTTTATAAAACCTTGAAAATCTGTTGTAAAATACCGAAGCACTCTACAGCCAAGAATCGAGTTAGTCAAGCCAAAAATATGTTCAAATGATATTTTTCTATCAGTAGCGCATAAAATTCTGGAATTCCTATATTTCTTTAGTGGAGGGTGATTTTATTATAGACAAAAGCCTCAGAGTGATTTATAAACACTTGCGTAAGAATTGTTGGCTCGGTAGCTCAGTTGGTAGAGCAAAGGACTGAAAATCCTTGTGTCGCCGGTTCGATCCCGGCCCTGGCCACCACTTACTATAATCTAAAGTTTTCTAAAGCATAAGCATCTACTGTGTCCACCAAGATCTTTATATATTGACAGAAGTTCGAAGCTTTCACGCGTAAAAATCTCTCTTACTGCATTTTCTTGGTCATATCCTATTTCTAGGTAAATTCTTCCCCCGGTTGCTAAAAACCTTCCGCTCTCTGATGCTATAACTTCATAGCATTTAAGGCCGGTTTCTCCTCCAAATAGAGCTATATGTGGTTCATGTAGTAGGGTTTCTTTTGCTACTTCTGTGCTTGAAGGGGATATATATGGCGGATTTGATATTATAATGTCGTAAGTTTTATTCTGGCTTAAATTTTCGAACCAGTTACTTTCTAGAAAATCTATTTTTGCTCCAAGCTGCTGCGCATTTGTTTTTGCTACAGATAAAGCATCAGCGCTTATATCTATCGCTGTGAAATCGGTTTCCTTAGATTCCATCTCAAGAGCTATAGTTATTATTAGGCAGCCAGACCCACATCCAAGTTCTAAAATGTTATTTATAGGAGTTTCATTTGCATATTTAACAACAGCTTCAACTAAAATTTCAGAATCTGGTCGTGGTATTAAAGTGCTGTGATTTACAATAAAGTCACGACCAAAAAACTCTTTCGTGCCTATTATATATGCTATAGGTTCAAACCTCGTTCTTCTTTCTGTAAAGCTAAAGAATTTTTCTTCTTGAATAGGGTCTATTTCATCTTCTGTATGAGAGATTAAATATTCCTTGCTCTTTTTTAGAGCTTTAGATAATAAAAGCCTGGCTTCCATTTGCGCGCTAGCTATTCCTGCAGATTTAAGTTTTGTAGATGCTAGTTCGAATGCCGTCTTTATTAGCATTTTAATAATCTACTTTCATGAAATATAGTCCGTGAGCAGGGGCTGTAGGCCCAGCGGCCCTCCGATCTTTCGCTTCAAGTGCTGTCTTTACATCTTCTATTTTCCACTTAGATGTGCCAACCATCACTAATGTGCCAACTATATTTCTTACCATATTATGTAGGAAAGATGGGGCTGAAATTCTGAAGTGCACTTCATCTTCCACTTTGGAAATATCTATTTTGCTTATTGTTTTTACTGGCGATTTTGCTTGGCAGGCGGAGCATCTAAATGATGTGAAGTCGTGCATTCCTATAAGATATTCCGAAGCCTTTATCATTGCTGAAACATCAAGTGGATGTTTTACATGCCATATACGATTTTGATCAATTGCGGAGTCGCTTTCTCTATTTAATATCCTATATAAATAATGCCTTTTTTTGGCTGAAAATCTGGCGTGAAAGTCTTCTTCAGCGATTTCGCAAGATATAACAGATATATTTGGTTTTAGAAAATGGTTTAAAGCACGCAATGCGATGTGCGGTTCAATGTGCTTTTCTAGATCAAAATGTATTACCTGCCCATAGGCATGCACACCAGCATCCGTCCTGCCAGCTGCGTATATAGTTACTTTCTCGTGGGAGAATTTTTCTATTGAGGATTCTATGAACTCTTGAACCGAGGGGGCATTCGCTTGAGTCTGAAACCCGGAGAGCCCCGTTCCGAGGTATTCTATTGTCGCTTTATAACGTGGCATTTCGTTGAATCATATTTATAGATTCTTTGTTATAGAATCATATTTTTTGAGATTGGATAAAACAATTTCTAAATTGTCTAGTCTTAGCATACATGGACCATCGCTTGGGGCATTATCCGGATCTTCATGAACTTCCATGAAAAGTCCAGCAACGCCTACAGATGTAGCGGCTCGAGCTAATATTTCTACGAATTTTCTATCTCCACCGCTTGCTCCACCTAGGGCGCTTGGTTGTTGTACGGAATGAGTCGCATCAAATATGACGGGAGCTCCATTTTCAGCCATTATTGGAAGAGACCGCATGTCAGAGACTAATGTATTGTAACCAAAGCTAACCCCTCTTTCTGTTAGCATAACGTCCCTAGCGCCAAAATGCTGAAGTTTCACATGTACATTTTTCATATCCCAAGGTGCTAAAAATTGCCCTTTTTTTACATTTATGGCTTTTCCGGTCATTGCTGCAGATTTCAAAAGGTCAGTTTGTCTGCATAGAAATGCCGGTATTTGTAATATGTCCACCACCTCTGCTACTGTTGCACATTGAGATTCGTTATGAACATCAGTAATTACAGGGCAATCAATTTCGTTTTTTACTTTTTCTAAAATGCGTAGCCCTTCTTCTATTCCCACACCTCTTGCGCTGTTCGCAGAGGTCCTATTGGCTTTGTCAAATGATGATTTATATATAAAGCCTATACCAAGACGCTTTGTTATATCATTTATAGTTTTTGCTGTAAAAAGAGCGTGATCAAGACTTTCTATCTGGCATGGGCCAGCTATTAATGCAAACGGAAGATGGTTCGCTATTTCAACATTTCTAACCTTTACTATATTACCCTTCATATAAGCCTCATTTTGCTATAGGTAATGAATTACTCTTTTCGGTTTCTTCTTTTATTATAGGAAGATGCTCTACTTTTTTCTTGCCAGATAAATTAGCAAGAATAATAGAATTGATTATGAAACAAGTACCAAGAACCATAGTAGTGCGGGAGAAAAAATTAGCAGCAGATTTTGCCGTAACAAGACCACCGCCACCACCAGCGCCTCCGCCTGACCCTAAAAGGCCATCAGATCCACTTTTTTGAAGTAAAATAACAGCAATAAGCAAAGCGCCTATAACTATCTGCACCACTAGTAATATATCTAACATTTTAAGCCTCACCAAATTTTCTTCGCCAAATTCTTGCTATTTTGTTTAATTCATCGGCATCTAAGGAGGATTTGCCTATCAGCAATCCATCTATTTCTTGAACCGATATTATCTCAGAAACGTTATCAGAATTTATAGAGCCACCATACACTAGCGCTAAAGGTTTGGCAATGGTAAAGTCCTTGATATGAGAAAACACCTCTTGAAGCTCTAGCACATTTGCTGCTTTGCCTGTGCCTATTGACCATAAAGGCTCATATGCTAAAATATATCCATCTAAATTTGGGATAGATGCAGTTACTTCAGATTCTATATAATCCATATAAGTTCCATTTTTTCTGGCTTCTTCATTTTCTCCTATACATATTATTGGAATTATTCCAGTTGCTATGCAATTTTTTGCCTTTGTTTTTATATCATCCGGCCTTTCAGACAGATGCTGCCTTCGTTCTGAATGCCCAATTATTGCATATTTTGTACCAATTTTAGATAACAATTCCGCAGAAACTTCACCAGTGAAAGAGCCATACCCCGATATTTTGCTAACATCCTGAGCTGCGAATGGCCTGGAGTTAAATTCCAAAATTAGCTGAGCTAAATAGGGCATTGGTGGTGCTATTATTACATTTTCATCTATATTTTCACAAAGCTTACGTGCTTCATTTATAGATAGATTCATCTTCCAATTTGCGATTATGTGGTTCATTTTAAGAAACTTCTTGCAGGGAACAAAATAGACATATATTTTATAGCTTTAATGAATTAAATACAAATATAATATGTTGAATCAAATCAGAAAAGCTGCAGATAATTTAATTTTTAGAGCAATTTTGCTAATCATAGTGTTTGCCTTTTGCATATGGGGTGTGAAAGATATGCTTGGTAGCCATGGTAATTTCGTAGTTGCATCCTTTAAAAATGCCGAATCTATAAGGTATAGCGAATTTGTAAAAGAGAAATATAAGGAGGTGATGAAGATCCAGCGTATGAATGACGTTGTGCTCTCAGAAGAGGATATAAAACAATATGGCATAGATAATGCAATAATAAACAGGCTTATTACTGGGAGACTTGTTGATCTTTTAGTAAAGGATTATGATATAGATTTCAGTGATGAAGTTCTATCTTCAATGATAAGGCATCTGCCTGCTTTTCAAAATGAAGAGGGAAAATTTGATATAGGAATTTTAAAATCCCACCTTGCCAGTTCTGGAATGACAGAGGCAGAATATTCCAAAAGCATAAAGGATAAATTATCTCAAAGTCTTTTGCTTAATGAATTTGTTGGGTCTTACTACGCTCCAAGGGCAACGTCTGAAAGTATAGTGGATTTTTTATCCGAAGAAAGAGTATTTGATGTTGTCTCTATAGATCTTGCAAGTGATAATTATGCCGAAGTTAAAGATCCAAGTAAAAAAGAATTAGAAGATTTCTATAAAGCAAATAATGATCTTTTCACTACAGAAGAACACAGAGATGTTAATTATCTGATTGCAGGTGAAGATGCTATAGCAGGTAAAATATCCATTACAGATGAAGAGGTGAAGAAATTCTTTGAGGAAAATAAAGATGATATATCCAATCTTGATTCTGCAAGAAAGGTTCTGCGTGAGAAAAAATTAGAAGATCTGATGGATGAATTTATAAAAGGTCTTGAAGATGAAGTCGCGGCTGGAAGTTCTATAGAAGAAATATCAGAGAAATTTGGTTTAAAAATTCATAAAATTGAAGGCGTAACTTTTGCTTCTTTCGCAAAAAAGAAGGATTTAGCAGAAGTTACTAGCTCTGTATTTGGTCTTGAAGAGGGGGAAACATCAATGCCTCTGCACCTTACAGAATCTCGCTCTGTGATAATAGCCTCTATCAAAAAAATCGTCCCGGCTAAATTACAAGATTTTGCTCAAATAGAGAAGCAAGTAGAAAAAGAATGGAAAGCTGCTGAATATAGAAAGTTGAATATGAAAGTAATGGAGGATTTTATCTCTACAACTAAGTTTGAGGATTTTATCTCTGTGGCGACAGCGTCTAAACTTTCTTTGCAAAAAGGTGTAAAAATAAAGAGGTCTGAAATAGGGCAAAGCGATAAATTTTCTGCTGAGATGATAGGTGGAATATTTAGAGCAAAAACTGGCACAATGGCTGGAATATATGAGGATGGTAAAAAGGCCTATGTAATTGCTATCCGCCTTATAGAGCGTAATCCTGTAACTAAAAAAGCGATAGAAAAAGCTTCTGGTGAAAATATCCGAAACAAACTTGCTGAGAGCGTTATAGATGAACTGCTAATTTATATGCAGCATAAAGAACGTCCAGAAGTGAATGATTCTTTTCTGCGTCAAATTAGTGAGTAATAAAGCAAAGTAGATAGGCTGCTTAGCATTATTCGTCTGGCATTTCCATTCTTAGAAGGTCTCCTAGGGTATTACAGGCATTTCTGAAATCCAAGTCGTGGGAGTAAGGATTTTTTGCCACCCATTGACAATCTATTGAGTCTTCTGTTGCGAGCTTTTTGGCGGGAGGGGCTTCTTCGTAGTCATATATACATCTTTCTTGCTTCTTGTTAGGGCCATATAGAAGGTAGGGGTTAAATGGTTTTTGTGGAATGATATCATTATCTCCACTCTCATAAAATTGTGGGGGGTTTTCTATTGCAAGCTTTTTGGTAGGATGTTCATCATCAATCGCTTCGGCTGCTTTCCTTTTGTTATCAATATCAAAATATGGATCCAGAATATCTAATATATAGGAAAATATCTTACTTTCTGGATTCGCGTAGTGCAAAATTGAAGAGAATGCATCTTTCGCTTCTTCATTTTTATCAATTATGTTTGCTATATAATCTGGTTTTTGACTTAGTAAATATTTTCCAGGCGTGTATAGCTCGATTATATGATTTTCGTCGCTATAATACGTAACAAATTTTTTATAATATTCCTCATTTCTGTGTTTTTCTATAAGGCTTTTAATTTGGTCTTTGTAAAATTTATCATTAGGTATATTTTCGAACTCGTAGCGATTAGTATTTAAGTAATCAAAAAGTCCACTGTCCCATCCTTCTATTATTGATCTTATAACATCTTCCATTTTTAATATTTGATATTCTTCTTGTGAGAATGGCTGATATTTATCTGCTATATTTAATATATCCACTTCCATTGGTTCAGTTCCAAGATCTAATATCTTGAGTATTTCTTGTGTGGTGCAATTTTCTTTGTCTTTTAGAGCGGACTCATTTAGTAATTTATTTTCTATTAAATAATCAATAGCGCCTTTCTCTTGAAAGTCTTTTATTATGTTTACGTTGTTATTTTCTTTTATGCTTCTGAGGAGGATTTTAACTAATTCTAAATCTTTAGATTTAGAAGCTTCTATCAATGCCGTTGAACCATGATCATTTTGAATATTAAAGTCTGGGTCGCAATCTATGAGTTCTAAGACTATATTTTGAGAGTCAGTTCGTGCTGCAAATATCAATAATGTATTGCACTCTTCATCCTGCTCATCTTCAAGACATACATATTGTAATTTAAGTTCTTCTAATTTTTTACCTATCTCTTCTTGATTTTCCAAGCATATTAATTCTAAGAAAATGTCTTCTAAATTGGCTATCATTTTTTACTCATGAGATTATTGAAATTGCATTTAGTTACGAGATATATACTATTTTTTACAAAGAGTCAAGAAAAATTAATACTCGAGGCTATTTTGTGCTATTTGTTCAGGAGAGGGTGCTAAAGCGCCTCACTGTCACCATGTGTAAAGGTAAACGAATTAGTTGGCAGTTTTTATAGGCAAGTAGATTCTAAAAAGGAGAGTCATCATCGGGGCAATCAGGAGTGTCTCCTAATTTTTCTGTCTCATTACCTATTGTCCCAGTGATTTTGTGAAGAGGGTTTGCCATCTCAATTTGGGCTTTGTGATATAGGTCCAATATATTTGATATATGGGTTTTTAATATATCATTTTTGTTTAAATTGTCGGATATTATGCATAAAGCGTTGGAGATACCATCACATGGGTTTATAACTTTTGCTATCTTGGCGGGGTTAATTTTCATTAAATATTTTCCTGGTGTATAGAGCTCGATTATATGCGAGTTGTTATTTGCATAATATTTGACGAATTTTTGATAATATTCTTCATTTCTGTGTTTTTCTACTAGACCTTCAATTTCAGACTTATAGAACTGATAATTGTTCATTTCTGGATGTGCTATACGTACTGTTGTTATCATTTCAAAAAGTCCACTGTCCCATCCTTCTATTTTAGATCTAATGAAGTCTTCCATTCTTAATATTTGCAATGTGTTTATATCGAAAGTTC
>JAGOJE010000177.1 GCA_017995275.1 Rickettsiaceae bacterium
TATCTCTGCAAGTACAGATTTTAGACGCTCTTCAAACTCTCCTCTATATTTAGCACCTGCTATGAGAGCGCCCATATCAAGCTCAAATATCTTAGAATTAGCGATAGATTCTGGAACGTCGCCATCTACAACCCTCTGCGCAAGCCCTTCTATAATAGCAGTTTTCCCAACTCCAGGCTCACCAATTAATACAGGGTTGTTTTTTGACCTACGTGATAAAACCTGAATTGCTCTACGTATTTCTTCATCTCTACCTATCACTGGGTCAAGCTTACGACTCGCCGCAAGAGAGGTTACATCTCTACCATATTTCTTCAAAGCATCATATCTACTTTCAGCTGATTCGCTATCTGCATTACGCCCTTTTCTCATTAGAGCTATAGCAGCAGATATTTTTTGTTTCGTAAGGCCGCTATCTTGAAAGATTTTAGATATGATAGAATCATCGGTCAGAGCTTCAAGTATTTTTTCAACAGTTACAAAACTATCACCTGCATTTTTTGCTAAAGAACTAGCTTTTTCCAGATATTTTATTGCTTCGCTGCTGAAATAGATCTGCCCACCGCCACTTACTTGAACTTTTGGCAATTTACCAAGCTGAATTTGAGTCTGATTATATATATTTGTAAAGTCGCCTTTAGCAGAACTTATTATACTACTAGTTATATTATCCTCATCCTCTAAAAGTGCCATTAATATATGTAGTGGCACAATCTGCTGATGATCGTTTTTCGCTGCTATCCCTTGAGCAGATGATATAACAAGGCGAGCTTTTTGAGTAAATTGTTCTATATTCATAACTTCATCCAATTACGTTGCTGATGTAATTTATATAGTTATGCTAGTTTATAGATTCAATGCCATTATTCTTTTCCCATATCTCCATTACGCGATCTACATAGCGGAGGTGGAGATTTTTGTTGAGAACATACTAGCCCTCCTCCGTTTTCTAATATCTTACTGAGGTCTTCAATAGATATTCTAGATTCAGGATCCATTTTACTCACTTGTTCAACCATAAATGCTTTCTCAGTATCGCTTAAGTGAGGACTATCTAGTATTTTTCCTAAAAGATGATTAGCGCCTTCTGTTCCCACACTCATAAGACTGAGAGCTTTATTTGCAACTTCTTCAGGATCTACTTTCCTTGAAGAATGCTCTAGATCTTCTTGTTCGAAGTAACTCATCATCATTCCAGAAATGATACCTTTTTTTTCAGATTCATCTAAACGCAGATCATCAACTTCTGTTTCTTGCTCTCTATAAAAATTCAAAATACGCAGTTCACGCTCGCGCAATTTTTTAGCGCCAGCCTCACATCTCAATTCACCATTTCCAGACCTATAAATACCAAGATTGACGTTTTCTTCTATTTCTTTTTCTCTTAAAAGATGCTCCACCGTATATTTACAAGTAAAAGCGCAAGAAACATCTTCATTTTGGTATAAAACTTTTCCTGAAGGGTTTTTATATATATCAATGGAACCAAATTTTTCTTCAAAATTCTGACCTATATTATCTAAAGCTCTTGAATAAAAACTTGCTCCTCCAGCATTGCCCAAACTATCTATTAGAGTAAGCTTGCCATTTTCTCCTGGTTTTTTTTCAAAGACAGCACCAACGTAATGAGTTCCATGCCCTTCACCAACTAAAAAAACTCCTGCAACTTTATAAGGCTTAGTTGCATCAGGACTTAAATTGCTTAAAAAATTGGTATAATTAAGACTCGTGTCAATATTAGAGAATGCTACAGGAGTTTCAGAAGTATAGTCGTACATAACATAATTATCGGGGTTTATATCAATGGCTCGTAGCATGGAACCTAGAGTTTGTAGTTCAGGTTTCTTAGCTGGTTTAAAATCATCCTCAGAATACATTACTGGCATATCATACTCTTTTTTTATAATTAGTAGTGTAATGCTACCACAAAATAGAAAATCATACTTTAAAAATATGAAGGAGACTTGTAATATTTTTTATGCTATGATCTTTTTGCATCAGTTATAGCAATATATACCATTCATATAGTTATCTATTTTATAGATTCAACGTATCAGCTCTTTTGTTCCCGAATAAAGCTTAGACCGCGTAATTGACCCTGTTTGATTAGAAGACAATGATTCCCTCATAGCGTCTGTTATAGCTTTTAATTCTTCACGAGATATAGATTCACGATTTTGTCTCTGATGAGCGCTATCTGCTATCCCTCTGATTAGGAAGTCCTTTTCATGTTCAGTAAAACTCTCACTGTCTAGTATTTTTCCAGCCAATTCATCAACCTTTTCTGGCTCCTTAGTCATTAGCTCTAAAGCTTTATTTGCAACTTCTTCATGATCTACTTTCTGGGAATAAATCCTATCATCTTCTTCTATAGAACTCATCATCATTCCAGAAATTAGGTTTTTTTTGTCTAGCTCTGATCCTTGGTTTTCCGCAACTTCTTGTTCAACCTCTCCATAATACTCTATGATACGCAGTTCACGCTTGCGCAATTTTCCTGCTCCAGCTTCGCATCTCAATTCGTCATTTCCAGACCTATAAATACCAAGATTGCTGTTTTCTTCTATTTCTTTTTCTCTTAAAAGATGCTCCACCGTATATTTACAAGTAAAAGCGCATGAATTTCCGTCATTTTGATATAAAACCTTTCCAG
>JAGOJE010000178.1 GCA_017995275.1 Rickettsiaceae bacterium
TAAAAATACTATCTGGTTTAGGAACTAACTCGGATATAAAACAAAAACGGAGTAAGGCGTTACCATTAGGTGAGTCTATGACCTCCGAAGCCCATCCCATCGCCTACGGCGTGGGTGGGTAGTTCACCTTACAAGTTCGCTAATAAGATAGCTGTTAAATGCGGTATTAGCGCAGATTGGCTATTGACCGGAAAAGGGGAGAAGAAGCCGGTTAATAAGGATAATGAAGTAATAGAACATTTGAAAAGAGAAAATGAGCAACTTAAAAGAGAGAACGCCATACTTAACAGAGCGTTAAGCATCATAGAAACGGCTAAGCGCTAAAATGCGGATGATCAGCAATTGATATTGCTGTTTCAAGATTAGTTACCCGTATATATTTAAGCATATTTACTTCTTTCTTCCATCCACCCAGCGCCATTATTATTTTACTGCTTACTCCTGCTATATATAAATTAGTTGCGCCGCTCCTTCTTGCTGTATGGGTTGATATGAACTGATATTTAGGGCCGGTCTCGCCATTGATGGATATTACGTTAGTTATCCCCGCCAGCCTTCCTATCTCTTTTATCTTCCAATTGCTTTCCTGGTTGGTGTCTGTAGGTATAGAGTAGTCGTATCTTTCCAAGGTCTCTCTCACTATTGGCTTTATCGGAATTACTACTTCTGTGCCTACCTTTTGGGATCTTTGTCTGAACAGAAGTATGTTTTTGCCTTCTTTGTTATGCTCAAAGAACATTTCCTTTGCAATTTTAAGAGAATCGGAGTGTCTTAGCAGTAGAAATGTAGATACTATAAATCTATCCCTTTCTGCCTGTAGGTGCGGGTATTGGGTCAGATCGAGATTAATTATCCTTGCTATTTCTTCATCGTTTAAATATATAGCGTCTGTTTCATCGTTTGCAGTGGCTTTAAAGTACTTCTTCTTGTGCTCATGGACATTGCACATTCCCATGTCATTGGCTTCGTTTATAAACATCTTAATTGCTTTTATCACGGCACCAATGCTATTTTCTTTATATCCTTTTTCATTTCTTAGTTTCCCGGTAAATTGGATATAGAAGTTTTTATTGATGCTTTCAAATCGCAAGTCAGGATCGTATTGGGCAATAAGGTTTTTTGTAGTTATATATTTCTTTATCGTATTAACCGCTCTTTTAATATTTCCTGCTTTACATTCGGTTACATAATAATTAATAAACGGCACTATCTTATTGTAGTTAGGATTTGCATTTTTGCCCCTGTATCTATTAATTATCTCAAGGGGCATCATTTCCATATTTTCGATTACCAGTTTAGTAAGTTCGGCACAAATGTTTTGTAATTTCTGGTTGATTAAAATAGCATTCGGCGCGTATTTCTTCATCTCTCCGTTTTTAAAGTCTTCGGCTCGGCAAAAGAAAGGAGTAGTGTAGTATGCACACTTCTTATTGTGCTGTACATATATTTTTATGGAGTGGCTGCCATCATTTTTAGCGGCTTTCCAAAGGATGGGTTTAATTACCATAGGAAGGCGAAAATAAATGTTTGAAGAATGTTTGAGTATTTAGTACATTGTAGTACACTAAAGTACATGAAAAAGCATTAAAAATGAAGGGGAAATGAAAATTTGAAGAAAAACAGTGCTCGGGACGGGAGCGCCTATAGATAGTGTAAATCATTGGTATTCAGTTATTAACTATTTATTATTCCCTCTTCTTTTAAATATGTTTGAGGTTTGTATTGCATAGTGCCAATCTGCTATCCTTCTCATCAGCGATTCTATTTTGTAATCAGAATCAACGGGATCCATAATCATAATGCATTCATAAGCTACGGGCATCCTTATGGACAGAGATCCGGCAGCTTCTATCTTTTCAGAAAGTCGGACCGGATTATGAGACTTTACAAAGTTATCCCTTTCTTCGTATGTGTTGAATTTATGCACTTCAACCAGGCACTTAGGAACCCTAGTATGTAGGATATACTCTCCGCTTTCTTTTTCGCGTGCTGGATTCTTACATAGAAGAAAGGATTCTATCTTTTTCATTGTTTAGAATACTTTTTTTCGGGATTTATTTCTTTGAATTTATATATTGTGAATGCGAAGTTTTTCATGGTGTCAGTTTTAGTCGTTCGTTTTGGTTGATATTCAAAGGATGGCAAAGGCTTTTTCGTAAGATTTGTTTTCTTCAAATTCTAATCTAAGCCTTTTAACATAGTTCTTTGAATCAACCTTTTTCTGTTTAATCTTTCTTTTTAGCTCGTTTTCGTATCTTTCTTTAGTGAACTCGCTTTTTGAAGGCTCATCCCAACCATAATATTTAGCCCCTTGAAACATTTCTGCACAGGCAAACTCATCATTATCGCATTTAACAAATCCTTTAGGCGCATTCAGTTCGCTGCCCTGGTATATACAAAGCCTTTTAAAATTAACCCTTTTACCGTATCTGCCATTGTAATCATGATCCCATATCCAATAAAAGCCGGCCACCAAATTTAGGGATTTAACTTTCATTTCCTGCTCAATTTTATCTTTTATGCTTTTAATTTTATCGATATTAGCGGCATAATGATATAAATTTTGATCAGTAAAGAAGAAAGTACGCCCCATGCATTTGCGCTTATTGTTCTGCGGCTTATAAAAGCCTGCATGATGCCATTCGGG
>JAGOJE010000179.1 GCA_017995275.1 Rickettsiaceae bacterium
CTCAAGCAGCGGAGTGTACGCAGGTACATGAGCAGCGAAGATGCTTAGTAGCGACGAAGTAATTTGCAATTTTCAATCAAGCAAAGGGCGAAGATCAAAATTGATAAAGTACTAGGAGTCTCTAAGCTCAAGCAGCGGAGTGTACGCAGGTACATGAGCAGCGAAGATGCTTAGTAGCGACGAAGTAATTTGCAATTTTCATCAAGCCCTGGTCCAGGAGCCCCCTTTCGCCTGCTTATAAATACTCACTTCATTTTTCGCTTTAAGCTTTTCAAGGTGAGATTCGACTTCTGGGAACATTGAATCTGGAAAAAGCACGAATATTCTCTCGAAATTTTGATATATTCCATCTAAAGAGGACACAAGCATTAGCATAGTTGCATCTATTGGATTTTCGTCACGATTTGTTATATATATAGGTTGGTTTTTTTGGATTTCGTCATCTTTGCTTCCATGAGGAATAAAGGCTTTTTGGGAAAATGTCCAAAGTGATTTATTGATGTTTTCCACTGCTGTTTCATTAGCCACACGAACTAGAGTCTTACTGCCATTTTTATAGCATTTTTCCAGCAGCTGACAGGCTGTTTTTTCAATAGATCCATCACTTATTTGGTAGAAATTAATAATGGGCATTTTATTTAGCTCCTTAATTTACAGCTTGTACCTATTCATAGAGGTAGCTGGAACATGCTATACAATTCCAGCCTTTCTATTGTCATTCCGACCCTAGATCTAGAATCAAGGCCCAAAAAAGAGCCACGAAGTTGGGGCTTGATATATTACAGCTTTATAATTTACCTACCACAAAGCCCATTGCTTAACACAATAACATCTCCTGACGATAACATTCTTCCACCAGCTTCATCCATAAGAATTTTGGATGCTATCGCTATAGCTCCGTCTTTATCTGAAGTAATTTGGCAAATATCTGCTTTACCAGCGGCAACTAAATAGGCATTATAAATATCACAACTCAAGCTGGAATCTATATTCATAATCTCGACCACATCTTCCGTCTTAAATACTTTAGAAACACGCAAGCGCAGAGTCCCGTCAGCTCCATGATCAATTGCTCTTTCACGCCAAGCCCCTCCTCCTTTTTCTGCATAAACAACCTCACCGAGAGCTGGGAAATTGACCACTGAAGCTACAGGTTCAATCTTACCATCTTGAATTTTGCAAGCAACAACTACAACAGCGAAAAAAGGAATTGCTCTTGAAAGGTTACGAATTCCTATCAATGGCTCTATCACAAAATGGATATCTGTGGCTGTGGTTTTATCTTCTAAAACTTTCGACACTGCAGAATTGGGATATTTCAAAAGCTCTTTTCTAAGCAATTCTTCAGTTTTCTTGCGTGATTGCAGAGCAAAGTCTACAGTTGGCCTTGGCGAATTTTGTATTTGTTCTAGCTCAAAATAATCTCTCATCAAAAGCTTTGAAGCCCTACGACAAGCTGTTATCAAAAACGTCACTAATGGACTTGTCATTATTTCGCCCTTTCTACAAAACTACAATCTTCTGTTTTAACAACTATTTTTTCACCAGTTGTAAGATATGGAGGAACCATAACTCTAACACCACCAGCTAAAATTGCTGGCTTATATGAAGCAGTAGCTGTTGATCCCTTTATAACAGGGTCTGTCTCTTCAATTTCAGCAACAACAGTTGCTGGCAAATGTATACTCAATGGCTCCTCACCATGAAATTCAACAGTAACTATCATATTATCTGCAAGTAGAAGAATTTCTTCAGCCACTAAAGATTTTTCCATAGGAACTTGCTCATAAGTTCCTAGATCCATCATTATTAGTTTATTATCTTCAGGATATAGATATTGGAATTCCTTTTGTTCAAGCTGGGCTCTCTCTAAATAAACCCCTGCAATAAAGCGTTCATTTAACTTGTTGCCTGTTTTAATATTCTTCATCTCTATCTGCACATATGCCCCTCCTTTGCCAGGTTTAGTATGTTCAGGTTGTTTTGCAACAATATATAATTCACCATTATGAACAAGCACATTGCCAGCACGAACGGAATTTGAAGATATCTTCATTTTTTACTACCAATTTTAAATTCTGAAACACATTATAATACCGAGACTTTCAAATACAAGTTCAAAAAAGTCACACATAGCTTTTTTCTTCACAAAATAGACTAAAATAATTGGATTTTTCTCATAATACTATGTTAAAAATAGCTCATTTTTAAGGCGTGGAAAGATTATGAGTAAAAAACTAGGTGAAGGATTAATATTAATATGCTGTGGAATTATTATAGGCGCCATTTTCTGGTATAACGATAGTTTTCAAAAAAAAACAATCCCAAATGCTGATTATAAAATATTGCAAGAAATAAACTATCCAAAAAAAGTAGGAAAATACAGCCCACAAAAAAGCCGCGCTGATATAAAATCCTTCATAAAAAAACAATTCGACATTTATAGAAAAGATGGAATAGACATAGCAAAAATTGAAGCCTTATCTAACCTTCCTGACAATAAAAAAAGAAAAATTGGGGTATGTAGAGTTCAAATAGTTAATGGGAAAATTTATGCAGATACAAAATATCAAAGTGAATTTGAATATTGCTCTAAATTTGTAGATGGACTAAGCAGAGTTTTAAAAAAACACAGAATAGGTAATG
>JAGOJE010000180.1 GCA_017995275.1 Rickettsiaceae bacterium
TATTATTTGGACAATCACGCAAAGCTTGCAACCATCCTCGGAATTTCTGCTGGGAGACCGGTAGCACAATCATTTAATTGGCCGCAAGACAGAAGAAAAATTTTAAAATAGCAGAGTTCTCTCAAATTTATAGTTCAAGCCTTAAAATAAAAAAATGATGAAGTATTAAAATTATTCGAATGATAAAAGACCCTCATTTCTGCTATAATTGACAGATAGTTCTATTACTGATCTGTATCACTGAAGTTTGATACCCTTCTTTCTCTCCTCTGATTTTTTTTCAATCCATTTAAATTTTTAGGCTTTCGTACTTGACCTTCAGTATCCTAATCTCTCCAATTTCAGCACCCTTTATGAATATTTCATCACTTACTTAATATACTTGTAGCTGAGCTTTACATTGACCATCCCTCCAATAATAGATAGATATAAAACTGCTGCACACCAGCAGTATATATTTCATCTTTTATTTTGTTTTGTTATTTAACTTTGAAGTAGAAACATCGATATCATTCTCTCGACAAATATTGAAGAGAAATAACAATATCCTCCAGGGTAATTTTTGTCTATGTCCTTCTATTTCGCTTGTTAGTTGTCCATGAGTTACTAAAAACTCCACTTCACTCCATAATTAAACAGATGTTTGCTCTGTTCAAAATTGCCCATTTAGCCTATCTTTCGATCCATACATCATGCTGATGATTCTCAATATTTTTGGTGGGATGTGTTTCCATCTGGTATGAAACTTCAATCCTTCAATGTGGAGGGGGTCTATTGATCTTCCTTAAGAGTATCTTTCTAGTTTATGTTCACTTATCTTGAGTATACTTCGTAGCCTTTCAGAGAGATCTCCGATTAAGAGTTTTACTATTTAGTTTGAGGTGTTTCTTGGAAGACAGCGCATTTTCTTCCAGTACTTTTTGTAGAGCTGGACAATGCTTTTCTTGTCAAATCTATTAGCAATCATGTAAATTTGTGATACCAGCCTGAACTGAGGTTGTACATATAAATCGAACAGATTCAAATTGAATTTCAGGTTCCTTTATTTCTGAGCACAGCTAGGCGGCCACTTATCACTTCCAATCTTAGTCTCAAAGATTGAATATGATTCTCTGCCGACAGTTTAGTATTGATAAAAATTCCAAGATATTTGTACCTGCCTACAAATAAGAAAGTGTTCATCGCTATCGTTCATAGTGGTCAGCATAACGTTCAAATATATTTAGAATAAGATAGGGCTTGTCGACATACCCTGTGGTATTCTTTTTTTAATTGTAATGCATCTACCTTTGCCGTTAGAAATAAAACTGTTGGTGTATATGAACTTCAGGATTTGTGCTTCTGTTTCATTGAGAATCTGCTCATCTTCAATAATTTTAAATAGTTTGGTCCATACCACACTATTAGAAACATTTTTAAAATCTATAAAAATGATGCTCGGAAGCTTTGAATGATGTGGCTGCTTCTTCTCTTTATACATGTCTTTGAGTTGAATCAATTCACCTAACACTCTAATCTTTGTTTCATTTATCCCTATATTTTTTTTAGATCCGAGCTAGCTGTCTTTGATGCGTTTTTTGTTGAGATATTCTTTTAGCTTATCTACTAGAAAACCCTCAAGAAATTTGATTGTGTGATTCATCAAAACTATCGGCCTATACCTATTTATGGTTAGTATCTTTAGATAGTCTTTATTTAGTGCAATTAGTCTGGCATCTAGGTGAGTTCTGAACTACTATTATTCCAATAGTACAGCTTACATATTTGCTTAGCTATTTCTAACTTTTTCCTGCAGTCAAGACAAAGTTTGGATGGCAGCCCTGGGCAGCATCTGTTTCCTATTTGAAAAAGTTGGCCCATAACGCGATCAAAAGACCTTGCTTTACCCTGGTTGGCATTTTTCATGGCTCTAAGCACTTATTTTTCACTAAAGTTTGTTTCAGGAAATCTGAATTTTGGAAAAGGGTTTAATTAGTAGTCAGCTAGGAGTTCTCGTTCAAGTTAAGCTCCAGCTAGCATTCTTCCTTAACCATTATATGCTCGTGTCATTAACCCTCCTTATTTTTTTCCGATATTGTTGATTCTGGTAATTTTTTGTATATCCTTAAAGGCCTGTTTGCAGTCTGCAGAGAAGCGTTTATCTATAACCTATTGTACTTTGCACTCTAGCTTATATCCATATCTCTCTAGCCATTCCTCTTTCTTTATTGACTGTAGTGCTTAGTCCGAACTATCTACAAGTATTTTCTGAAATTTTTCACATGCTCTAAATTTTTCTATACCTCTCGTGAGTAAACAATCCTGGAGGCAATGTAAGAGATGGTGCTACTGAAGATTTTTAGATAACAGCAATAAATTCATCGCATCTTTCAGGGTGGGATTGGGTATGGTGAACATTTACCTCTTTTCCTGAATTTTCACGTCTAAAGCTATGCAGCTGTGGTCTGATCCAAGTTCTCTCGGCTTGGATAAGCTAAATGCATGAGAGATATTATTGAATATATGATATATTTATCTCTGTGATGTAGCTCTTCCATTCCCCTCACATGCAGCTCCACAAGAATAATGATTGAGGCTTAGCAAGAAATCAACATCTAATTCATCCTGTCGCATGGTCTATAGT
>JAGOJE010000181.1 GCA_017995275.1 Rickettsiaceae bacterium
TACGGGGCCTGATTTCTTGCGGGCAGTATTAGCTGATTATATTAGAAAAAATGGTGAGGATGGTATAAGAATATTACCAAGGAAATATATACTACCATTCAACTATATTGAAAGATTTTATGAACCCATTTATAGCGATTGTATTTTAAGAGATCAAGAATGCCTAAAGCATTTTCCTGATGCATATGGTTATGGCATTTGGAGAGGCGCTTGGATAGACTTTAAAAGATAGGAGGTTTTTATGAAGAAAACAAAACGAGTAATGTTCTTTTTAATAGTAATAATTGCCTTGTTCTGGGGATATAAAGGAATAAAGAGACTCATGTACGTATATGATAAAAGGGCCTACCATCGCGTTATGGAGGATACTGCAAAATGGGATGCTAATCGTCCAAACCCGATAGATTTTAGTGAGAGTAACTTTAGCAATAGCGGTATAGAAAATATCGCTCTTGTGACTATGGTGAAAGATGAAGAAGATATTATCTATGAAAATTTAGTGTGGCACTTTTGTATTGGATTTAGAAAATTTGTAATAGTGGACAATAACTCTACCGATAAAACCCTGTCATTAATTCATAAATTTAAGAAAGAAACTGAAGGTAAGGCTATAGTTATTATAATGGAAGATCCTATATTTGAACATATACAAAGTCGTATTATTACAGCTTCGACTAGGATTGTAAATTCCGTATGGCCTGAAGTTGAATGGGTTTTCCCAGTAGATGCTGATGAATTCTGGTATCCTAACAGGGCACTTGATAAAATTTTAGCGGATGTTCCAAGAGATAAGGATGCAATATTGGTTGCTCCATATGTACAAAGACCTTGTGTAAAGCGCGATAAAATTGATTTCAGCAAGCGTTTTTATGATGTGCTGTGTTGTCAAGATAAAAACATTGGGCAAGAGTTAGGGAAAGTTGCTATTAGGTCGAGCTTTGATGTAATAGTTATGCAGGGAAACCATCACGCAATGTTTGCTAATAGCAAATATCTTCCACAAAAAGTTTCAGGTAATATCCTAGGTCTTTACATGCTCCATTTTCATATAAGATCTGTTGACCAGGTTTATAAAAAATTTTGGAATGGTGCTAGGGCTAATATAGCATTGAAAAAGAAAGAGGGGTCTTATACTGGTAAGAATGAAGGGCATTGGGATGCTTTTGTTGATGAAGTGCAAGATAAAGGAGCTCTTAAAGCAGCAATTGATAGATTTGATGGATATGTTGCGGATGAAGGTGCTACAATAGATGACACAATAGAGTTTGAAAAAGCGAAGTCTTTTTATGACAAGATAATTGGTGAAAAATGAGATCTTTTTTTAAATATTCGGCAATTGCAGTAGCTTGTGTTTTAGCTGTAGTTTTGGCTTCCAAAATATTCCATCTTGATGCAAATAAATCCATTTTGAATTTTTTTGCAAGACATTATTTTGATGAGAGATATTACAAATCACATTATCCAGAAGTAAAAGAAGATGCTTTTAAGCATTACTTGGAAACTGGGTGGAAGGAAAATAAAAATCCTAATTCTTGGTTGGATAATAAATTCTATGTAAATTGCTATCTCTTAGGAAATAAATCTGACATGAGTCCTTTGCATGACTATGTCAGAAGAAAAATCTCACTTAAAAATCTATACACAAATGCTAAGGAGTTGAAAAAAGCAGAGAAACTCAAGAATACCAAATATTATCTTGCTTTGACTGCTATATTTAGGGATGAGGCTAGGTTTTTAAAAGAATGGATAGAATTTTATAGGCTGATGGGAGTTGAACACTTCTATTTATATAATCACTTGAGTAGCGACAATTATATGGAGATTTTATCACCATATATAGAAGAAGGGATCGTGGATCTTGTGAATGTTGATGTGGAGGTCAAGAATTTATCAGAGTGGAATATATTGCAATCTTTAAAATATACTGAGATAGCTAAGAAAGTTTCAATGGATGTTGAATGGCTGATGGTAGTTGACATAGATGAATTTTTGTTCCCAACAAAAGACAAGAATTTGGTAGATTTTCTAAAGAAGTATGATGATTATGCAGCTTTGTCAGTCAATTGGAGAATGTTTGGTACGAGCAATGTTAAGAAAATTCCAGATGATAAGCTATTGATAGAAACGTTAAAAATGTCTGGCACGGAAAGAGATTTGCATGTGAAGACCATAGTAAAGCCAAGATATGCAAGAAAAATTACTCCTCATTATCCTCAGTTGCTTGATGGTTATATGCAGGTGAATGAAAATTACGAATATTTTAAGGGGCCTTTCCTTCCAGAAGAGAGTAGCAGCTTTGTTAGGATAAATCACTATTGGTCCAGGGATTATGAGTTTTTTGAATCTACAAGATTAAAAAGACCACATAATGTTGGAGGGCTGAGTGCAGATGAAAGACAAAAAAGAATTGATGACATGATAGTTTTTAATCAAAAAATTTCTAGCCATTATGATGGTTCGATTTTAAGATTTGTTCCTGCTTTGCGCGTGCGGGTCTTTAATTCCGGCTTGCCAAAGACTCAAGAATAATAGATGCATCTCTATCTAGTTTAAAGGTAGTATTTGGATCTTGCAGTTTTGTGATTTCTTTAGGAG
>JAGOJE010000027.1 GCA_017995275.1 Rickettsiaceae bacterium
CTGCTAACTTATATCCAAAGAACAAAGCAATTACTACTATTAAAAAGAACATTACTCGTTTTGTTTTCTTCATAAAAACCTCCTATCTTTTAAAGTCTATCCAAGCGCCTCTCCAAATGCAATAACCATATGCATCAGGAAAATGCTTTAGGCATTCTTGATCTCTTAAAATACAATCGCTATAAATTGGTTCATAAAATCTTTCAATATAGTTGAATGGTAGTATATATTTCCTTGGTAATATTCTTATACCATCCTCACCATTTTTTCTAATATAATCAGCTAATACTGCCCGCAAGAAATCAGGCCCCGTAGATTGAATAATCTCCAAATTAAAGCTGTTCTGCAATGCCAGATCTATATCTTGAAACATTTTGTGCTCTGGAATAGATGCAAAAAATGCATTGCTTATAAGGCCATAATCTTCACTACCTCTCGTAAACACAGCATCATACCCACGCAACAATGGCTCTATATTTTTTGATATATTTATAGCATATTGAATAAAAACACCCCCATAATGCTTAACTATCAGATATCTTGCAGCATCATTTTTTTTGACTCCTTTATCGTAACTCATATAAGTAGTTAAAAACCCTGGGTAATGTTCTTTTATAAAACTCTCTATTTTTTTATCATCCCATTCAATAAAAACCCAATCTGGATGGGACTTTCTGAGATTCCGATCAAATCTTTTATAACCCTCTGGAATCCCTGGATTCTGCTTGTCCCATACATTCCAAATTCTATGGAAAATTTTAGGAATTTTAAGTTCGCAATTTAAACATATATCATCATCTTTTCTATCATTAACTTCACTTTTCAATAACTTATTGAACATTGCAATCGCATCTAAAATATAAATTTTGTCCAAAATCAAATCCTTTTCATTTTTGACATTTTCATTAAATTTACCTACAGCTGCTTCTTCTATACCTTTGTTTCGGCATGAGTCTATAAATGAGTCATTCCACTGATATTTATAGACTTCCGATCTATTCTTAAAACGCAACGCTCCATTTGATGCTCCAGCATTTATATATTTCTTTTTGACTTGTAACGGAGATCGTTTTGGAAAATGCATAATATCAATACCTAATGGATTACCAGGCATAAACGAAAGATTGTATTTGTATATATCTAGAGAATTAAAAAAAGAATTAGGACCATTCATATCCCACTTGGTAATCCTAATAGCAAATTTTGAATCCTGGCTGAATTGCAAATCTACATGCTTAAGAAACGCTCCTCTATATTTTATATTATCATAAAACTTTCCTGGAAAATCAGAAATCGTAACAGCACTGTTTGTAGGAAAATATTCATATCTACATATAACCAACGCATCCTTATTATTAGGAACTTCCACTAAAATTTTATCAAGTTGTCTATTAGTATACACAAATTCATCAGCATCTAATGGGAAAACCCATTCAACTTCGGGCCATATAGCATTAACCGTTTTTAGACCAGCAGAGATGATACGACTCTGTATATACTCCCTTATAGGGTCTTCCATTATAATAACTATAGCCTTACCTTCAGTTTCTTTCTTAAATTTGTGAATTAATGACAGGGTTTTATCGGTAGAGTTATTGTCCACTATTACGAATTTTCTAAACCCAACACAAAAGTGCCACACTAAATTTTCATAGATAATATCTTCTTCATCCTTCACCATAGTTACAAGGGCGATATTTTCTATACCTTTCTCGCTAAAACTTGCAATTTTCTTCCTATAACCAGTCTGTTCCTTTGCATCCCATTCCGATATATCTTTTAAAACTGAATTATATCTATATTCCTCATCGATACGCCACCCTCTCTTTAATAAATTACCACCAAAGAACAAAGCAATTATTACTATCAAAAAGAATGTTGCTGCTTTTATTTTTTTCATAATTATTTTTCTATTGCCGATGGTTTATATAGAATCACAAAAAACTCCTCCTTTCCCTTAGCAGTTGTGAAAACTTTTCTTACTTTTAGAGGCTGTAGACCCATTTTGTTTGATTCTTCCACTATTCTATAAAAACTCTCTGGAGTAAACCTCCATTTATGTGAATCTATATAACTACCACCTGCGTTTATAAATTCTTTATGAGCATTTATATAGCAATCTTTATCTGCACCGTATTTGTCATATCCACTATCACCACGCCAATGCTGAACCGCCTTATTATGAGCAGTCTCGCACCTCATGCTTAAAACGGTCTGCAAAGAGTGTGTTGCTGGATCTGTCCAGTATATAGCAAGCACCTCTGACAATGGAGTTTCAGGAATATAATGATCAAAACAATATCTCTTATCTGGAACTGCTATAAAAAACTGCCCCTCATCTTTAAGTAAATTCGCTACCTGATTTAAATGCTTTAACAGATTCACCTGATGCTCTATATTGTGACTTGAAAATATGATATCAAATTTTTCTTTTATACCACTCATATCACCAGTTGGATGTACATAATCAGTTTCAGGAATATTTTTTATAGTCTTTTTATCTATGTTAGGGTCTTTTTGAGCTATTTTTACAAGATTGTCATGATCAAAAACATCAAAATATTTTACATTATCCCCCTTTAAAATCGGTCTAAAATATGGAGCTATTTCTAAAGCTGCTACTTTATCAAGGTTCGGCATCATTGCAAAAAATTCTTTCCTATTTATAGACTTATCACATAAAGGTGCATATGTTTCGTGTATTTTATTTACACTTACATTGTCAGATACTCCATGTAACGTAACTTCATTTGCAATATGAAGTAAATTTTTTACTCTTTTATCTATCTTCACGAGGAAAAACAATGCAACAACTAAAAATATAAAAAATATGTAGTAAAAACGCTTGTTATTTAAACTCATAGAAAACCTCTTATAATATTATTCACCTATAATTCTCATAATTCTGCTAGATGAAATATAAGAATGTGGATTTAATTCATTTACTATATCATCTGCAAAATCTATTTTTTGCCTATGCAGTAAAGTTAAAATTTTATCTCTGGAATATCCTGTTCTAGAGAGTGAGTCTTTTTTTATTATTGGCATACCTGCCGTAATCATTGGATTTAAAAACCTTACAGCATGATTTATAGAATAAAGGAGATCCTGCCAAGAAACATTCGATAAGTCTGCTCCACTTGGAATAGAGAGATCTGCACTAGCAAGAGCATAAAAATCCCTTATATCCTTCTCGCTTTTTACATTTTCTAATATTTTTTCTGCATCTATATATACCAAACATTTATGATGTTTTAACAAGGCAAGGCTAAAAGCCACCTCACCGTCATATATAGTTTTTTGCCTTGAGAAAGAGTTTTTAAAACCATTCCAAAATTTCCAGAAAACATCAGATGATAAGACATCTTGATACACTACTATGAAATAAGAACAAAGATGAAAACTTTTATGAAACCCTAAATATCCACAAGAGATACCCCAAAAGCCTGATTTTGAACTTTTAATTTCCATCTCTTTGAACATTTCATTAAACGGCCTTATAATTAAAACACTATCGTTAGCTATAATAAGCTCGTCAGCTTTCTTTATTGCACTTTGATATTTCAATATACCATATTTGTAAGATCCAAAATCTCTCCCCCAATTTTCTATTATCGAAATTTTTGAGACGTGACCTTTAAGCCAAAATATTCCTTCCTCATTAATATTACATGTAGAAACAAAAATGATTGAATAACCTAAACTTTCTATATTCTCTAGATATCTTTTGAGCGCACCAGATAAAACACCGCAGGTAGGGTAAGAAGCAAAGACGCAAATTTTCTTTCCTAAGTTCTTATTACCATCATAAGAATATTTTTCTATGGAAAGTAGTCCAAGACAAACCCTAGATCTAAAATATAAATCTTTAGGAAAGAGACATATAATATAATATGCAAACCACATCAAGTTCCTAATAATTCTTTTCATATAAAACTACTTATTAATCAAAAACATCGGCTTCTTTCAAAGGCCTGGACAATTCCTTGTCTTTATCTGAAACTATTATACCAACTTGCGACATAGTAGGCCATTTTATTCCTATATCTACATCACTCCAACTAATCGCTCTCTCAAGAGGTTTAGAATAATAATCAGTTGTTTTATACAGCACTTCAGCTGGACCATCAATAGTAAAAAATCCGTGAGCAAAGCCACCCGGAACCCAAAGTTGTTTTTTATTTTCTGCAGATAATATCTCTGACACCCATCTAGCAAATGTTGGAGAATTCTTCCTTATATCCACAGCAACGTCAAAAATCTTACCACGCAGAACTCTAACAAGCTTCCCCTGAGAATTAGGCGGCAGCTGGTAATGCAACCCCCTTAGAACTCCTTCATGCGAAAGTGAATGATTATCTTGCACAAAATCAACCTTATAGCCTACTATATCTTCAAATTTTTTATGGTTAAAACTCTCGAAAAAAAAACCTCTATTATCCTCAAATACTAAAGGCTCTATAACTATAACTTCAGGTATTTCAAGCTTTGTGTGTTTCACTTCACTTCTCCGATAGAATTTTTTTCAAATAAGACCCATAGCTGCTTTTTCCTATCTTATCTGCAATCTTGCCCAACTCTGCATCATTTATCCACCCCATTCTCCAAGCTATTTCTTCTGGAGAGCCTATTTTGAATGATTGACGATGTTCAATAGTTGCAACAAACTGTGATGCTTCGAGCAAAGATTCATGAGTCCCCGTATCGAGCCAGGCATAACCACGCCCTAGGTGTTTTACATATAATTTAGAGTTCTTCAAATAGATGTTGTTTAGATCTGTTATTTCAAGCTCTCCTCTAGCAGAAGGTTTTATTTGTGATGCAAAATATGGCGCATCAGAATCGTAAAAATACAAACCAGTAACTGCGTTTTTCGATCTCGGATTTTGTGGTTTTTCTTCTATAGAAATAGCTTTATAATCAGCGTCAAATTCAACAACACCATATCTTTGTGGATCGTTAACCTGATAAGAAAATATAGTTGCACCATCCGTAGCGCTAGAAGCTTCAAATAAAATTTTAGATAATCCCACACCATAAAATATATTATCACCTAAAATCAAAGCGCTATTGTCATTACCGATAAAATCTTTCCCTATAATCATACTTTGAGCAAGGCCATCCGGGCTTGGTTGCTCAGCATAGCTAAAGCTCATTCCTAGGCGGCTTCCATCACCAAGAAGCTGCATAAAAAGAGGAAGATCTCTTGGTGTTGATATTATCAATATTTCCCTGATCCCCGTAAGCATAAGAGTTGAAAGAGAATAATATATCATTGGTTTGTCGAAAATTGGCATCATCTGTTTAGACATTGCAATAGTGCAGGGGTATAACCTGCTACCAGAACCACCAGCTAAAATAATTCCTTTTCTTTTCATATTTGCTCCATTTCTTTAAGCTCTTCTATCACTTCATGAACATATTGTTGCCATGAAAACACTGTAACACCAAACTTCTCACATATCTTTGAAATATCAAGCATTGAACTACTAGGCCTTACAGCCGCTGTTTTATATTCCGATGATGCTATTGCTTTTAAAGCTGAAGATTTGCATTCTAAATTTATACCAGCTTTTTCAGCAGATTCCAGAATATATGATGCAAACTCATACCAAGAAACATAGCCCCTAGAAACTAGGTTATATATACCACACAAATTCTCTTTAGAACTAAGCGTTTTATATAAAATCAAAATAGTAGCATCTGCTATTAAAGAAGCCATTGTCGGGCTACCTATTTGATCATCAACCACATTTATAGTCTTATTTTTCTTCGCAAGAGAAAGTATGGTCTTAAAGAAATTTTTGCCTTGCGAATCATATACCCAAGAAGTTCTAATGATCAAATATTTACAGCCAGAAGATCTTATAAACTCATCTCCACTTGCCTTACTATAACCATAAAAATTTATAGGACTTGGAACATCATCTTCAGTATATGGAGTAGCTTTTGTACCATCAAAAACATAATCAGTTGAATAATGAACTAATAAAGCCCCTATTTCCTTAGCAATTTCAGCCATTATTTTAGGAGCGATTGCATTAACAGCCATAGCACCCTCTTGGTCTATCTCCGCAGCATCTACAGCCGTATAGGCCGCTGCATTTATTATTACATCGGGCTTTATTTCCTTAATCTTTGCAGCTAAAATAGAGGCGTTTTTTAAGTCAACATCTGAGCTACCTAAAGCGATAAGATCTGCTTCATCAGTAAGGATATTACATAGCCTTCTACCTACTTGACCATTTTTTCCGAAAAGCAAAATTTTCACTTTCTATATTCTCCGCTTTTTATAGAATCCACCCATGGACTATTTTCAATATACCATGCTACGGTTTTTTCTATACCACTCTCAAATGTTTCTGTGGGATACCATCCAAACTCCTTCTGAATTTTACTTGCATTTATTGCATATCTACGATCATGCCCAGGCCTATCAGTAACGAATGATATCAATTCTGAATAAGAAAATTTAGATGGGGCCATTTTATCCAAAAGATTACAGATCATCCTTACAACCTCTAAGTTAGTTTTTTCATTATTCCCACCTATGTTATAGCTCTGCCCCACTCTTCCTTTTTCCAAAATAATTCTAATAGCCGAACAATGATCAGTAACAAACAGCCAATCTCTAATATTTTTCCCATCACCATATATAGGTATATTTTTCCCTTCCATAGCAGAAGTAATGATCACAGGAATTAGCTTTTCTGGAAATTGGAACGGACCATAATTATTAGAGCAATTAGTAATAAGAGTAGGTAATTTATAAGTATGATGCCAAGCTCTCACAAGATGGTCTGAAGAGGCTTTACTAGCAGAATAAGGGCTGTTTGGCTCATATTTTGACTCTTCTGTAAATGCTGGATCTGATGGAGATAAAGATCCGAATACCTCATCTGTACTTATATGCAAGAATCTAAAAGAGTCTTTAGATGAAGCAGAAAGTTTCTCAAAATATTTACTTGAACCTTCAAGTAAGTTATAAGTGCCAAAGACATTAGTATCTAAAAAACTTTTCGGATCCTCTATTGATCTATCAACGTGACTCTCTGCGGCAAAATTTATCACAGCTCTTGGCCTATATTGAGCAAATATTGAAGATACAACTTCATGATCTCTTATATCTCCTCTTATGAAATGATGACGCTCATTATCTTTAACTGATAGCAGATTTTGCATATTACCAGCATAAGTGAGCAAATCTAGATTGATTATTCGAGAATCATCCCCAACTAATTTTAGCCACTCAAGAACAAAGTTAGAACCTATAAATCCAGCACCACCAGTTACTAATATCACATTTTCAGATTTCATATTTTCCCTAAAATAATACCTACAATCAACCCAATTTGGCCACCTATACTTTGCCTATACAGACCAAGTTTTATAAAATTTATAAGTCTAAATGGCATATCACAATTTCTCATTTTATTAAATGCTGCAAGTTTCAATGCGGACTCCTTACTTAAAAGGTCTATATTGTCAAAAAGAGCCTTTACGTTTCTATCATTCCATTTTTTAAAAGAGCCCTTAAGTAACTTGCCGACCCTGAGTAATTTCGCAAAAATACCATTATTAGAACCGACAAGATTACTGCCATGTTGTCTATAAAGTAGGCTTGGCACTTCATCATAATATATATTCCCCCCGGCGCCAGAAATAAGCTGATATATAAACCAATCGTGGCTAACGATATCAATATCCTCTGAGACAGAATCCAAAAGCTTTTTTGCGGCTTTGTTCAGAACCATAGTATTTCCTCCCGCTAAGCTCTGCACCAAGGCATTCTCGAATGATGGCTTTCTTGAAAATAAAGGCGATAGCCCCATATATTGCAATTTCACATCCACAGTTATAGTACGCGCACAATAAAGCGCAGGAATATCTTCTGGAAATTTTTTTAGCTTAGAGGTAGCTCTTGATAATTTTTGCTTTTGCCAGACATCATCTTGATCTGACAATGCATAAAATTCAAAATCATTTGGAGTGTTTTTAATGGCCTGCATGAAATTTCTAGCAAATCCTTGGGGCTCTTTATTTACAGAAAATTCTATTTTATTATTCACAGCTTCTGCAGCAAAACCATTAACTATATCAGCAGTGCTATCACGAGATCTATCATCATATACAAATAAAGACCAGTCTCTAAAATCCTGCCATAGGTATGAATCGAGCTGCTCTTTTAGAAACTTCTGCCCGTTATAAGTACAAAGTATGATAGCTAAATTTGTCATTTTCTAAGATAATTTATTAGCCCACATAGGATAACAAATTATAGTTTATAGTAAAGGATATTTATCTGGCAAATAGAATCCAGAATAAATATCCTCTTCTAAAATTCAAGTGGGTAATAATGTATTTTCCTTACTAAGGATAGCAACCACTAAATCAATTGCAAAATAATAGTTCCTCGACTTAGAAAGTTGCTCGAGGTCTTCATACCAATTTCTTATCACCCTATCATCAAATTTCCTTTTTGCTACTTCTATAATCATGGAGGCCATCAAATAACCATAGTTTCCTTCTGAAAACGTTCTCTCCATTTTACGCATGACAAAAAAATTGGCGGATTCTTTAAAAACACTTTTCTCGATTATTCCTGGTATTTTTCTCCCCATTTTACCATCACTATATTCCTGCCATTTTTGTTTTGTATCTGCAAAATTATGTATAAGATTTCTTGTTAATTCTTCATCGTTACTATTATAAACAGCTGAATCGAAATCATGATGGGATAATAAAAATATGCCTTGAGGGAGTAACAAACGCTCAAATTTATTAACAAAACCAACTTTATCCTCAATGCATTCTAATACATTATGACAAATAATCTTATCAAATTTTTCATTGATAGAATCTGGGTCTTTGGTTATTTCTGTTGAAATCAGACCCATTGTAGTTTTTTCTTTGAATTTTGATTTTATTTCAGAAATTGTTGATGGGATGCTGTCAACAGCATGTATTTTCATTGGGTTATGATTCAACATAAGCTCAATAAAATCGCCAGCACCACATCCATAATCAAGAAGTACTCGATTTTCTAGATTACCTAAAAAAGCCAATAATTCTTTTTTATGCTGCATAATTTCTACCATTCACTACCTCATACTTTTTTAAAAAATCTATAAGCCCGCGGGTATCATTTTGGTAATGATAAACATGCCAACCGCAATTTTGTGCGCCGATAGTATTGTTTCTTGTATCATCAATCAGTAAAAGCTCATGCGGAAGTAACGATAGTGCCTTTTCAATATGCTGAAAAAATCCTTGTTCTGGTTTAATGAATCCAATTTTATAAGATACAAAACATTCTTTAAAATAAGAACCAACAGTATTCAGGATATGAGTTATGCGCAAAGATTCTTGG
>JAGOJE010000182.1 GCA_017995275.1 Rickettsiaceae bacterium
CTATAAAGTTTTTTTATACAATCCCAACTACTGTAGAAGAGATTAAGCATTCGGATCAAAAGTTATTAAAGTCTTTTTTTGAATTTCTTGATGTTGGAGATACTCCGCGTAGTTACCCTAAAACGAAAGAGGAAGTTATGGCTTCTCCATGCCATCCTCAATGTAGGGTTTTTAACAATGAATTTTTATATACTATAGATGCGCATATGAAGAGAAAAACACAAGATCAAGAAGTAATGGTATCTAATGCTGTCACAGCGCCTCAAACTCCAAGGCATGGTGATGGTAAGCCTCCAGCAATAGTAGCTCCTGGTCCGTAATAATATCTCAACGAGACTAATTGACCTATATCTACATAGCTGATATAAGAATCTTATAAAACCTAATATTATTTGTTATGGATGTTGTTATTATAGGCGCAGGGCCTGTTGGCTTATTTGCCGCTTTTCAGGCTGGAATGCTTGGAATGAAGTCTTGCATTATAGACACTTTAGATTTTCCTGGCGGGCAGTGCAGGGCTCTTTATCCAGAAAAGCCAATATATGATATACCTGGTCATCCTGAAATATTGGCTGAGCAGCTTATTGTGAATTTAGAAAAACAAGCAGCATCGTTCAAGCCTCAATATTATTTAGGTCAGCAAGTTATAGGTTTAAGAAAGGTTGGGGAGCTTTTTGAAGTTACAACTTCTGCTGGTCTTTCAATATCTTGCAAAATAGTTTTAATAGCAGCTGGTTGTGGAGCTTTCGGGCCTAACAAGCCTCCTCTTGAAAATATAGATATATATGAGAATAAATCAGTATTTTACTCAGTTCAGAAAGTAGAAAATTTTTGTAATAAGAGGATTGTTATAGCAGGAGGGGGAGATTCGGCAGTAGACTGGGCAAATGCCCTTGCTGAGGTTGCAAAGGTTATATACCTTGTTCATAGAAGGGATAAATTTCGTGCAGCTCCTGAATCTTTAAGGAAGCTTGCTGAATTATCTGCTAATGGAGTGGTGGAAATAATAGCGCCATATCAACTTCATGCTTTGGAAGGTGATGGTGCTCAATTAACTTCTGTTATTGTACAAGACCTTTCTGGGCAAAATAGAAAATTAGATTCTGATATTCTGCTACCGCTTTTTGGATTAAAAATGTCATTAGGTCCCATTTTAGACTGGGGGTTGAATATAGAGATGCACCATATTAAAGTTTCTAAGGAAAATTACCAGACGAATATTGAAGGTGTGTATGCTGTTGGGGATATAGCTTCTTATGATGGGAAGATAAAACTTATCCTTACTGGTTTTGCTGAAGCTGCAACTGCTTTGCATCACGCTTATAGTAGAGTGTTTGATGGAAAGTCTTTGCATTTCCAATATTCAACCACTAAAGGCTTGCCAGTTTCTTGATTAAAAAAATAAAAAGACATATTGAAAAATTCTACTTCCTTGAATATCATGCTTTCCCATAGTAACATTTCACTCAAGGTTGTTTTTATGCTTAAACGAATCTTACCATTAATTCTTACCTTAACATTTCTATCATCTAATATTTTTGCTGCTGGGCCTAAGTTAAAACTTAATGGGAAAATAGATTTTCGTTTTATAAAGATGCATCATAATGCTGAGTTGTTGCCAAAAAATAAAGTTACGAATATGCAGCCGAATATGGGGTTTGATTCTACTGTGAATGTGATAGCGGATGCTAGTAACAAGACTGATTATGGGCTTACTTACGGTGCTAGGGTTAATTTGCAAACGAGTGCTAGAAATAATCGTAGCACTGCTTCACATATATATTTGACAACAAAGGATTATGGTAAAATTGAGTTAGGCTCGGATAAAACTGCAGCAGCGAAGATGAAAATTACATCAACATCTAATGCTGCAGCTACTGGTGGTGGTTGGGACGCTTATGTAAAATCTGATCCAATGAATACAAAAACAGAATATATAGTGAGTTGGGCTGGTTTTCTTGATCAAAAAGTAAGACCAGGTGGCAAGAAGAATAACGCCGAATATTCTAGAAAGATCACATATTATACACCTGAATTTTCTGGCTGGCAGATTGGTGTTAGCTATATACCAGACAGTGATAATAGAGGTTACGCAAGACCATCTTCTAATGATAATACTTTTTCTGAAGAAGCTAAGGTGCATTTTGTTGATGCACTATCAATGGCTGTTTCTTACAAAAAAGACATCAATAATGATTGGGGTTTTAGAGGAGCTGTTGCTGTGGAAAAAGCTAGTGAAGTAGTTCCTTTGAGTGTTACAACTCCTCCTAGAGCAGCTGGTGCTGCTGCAGTAACTACAAAATATAAATTGTCTACACTTAATAATTACACCGTTGGCGCGGAGGTAAAATATCAGAATCTTTCACTTGCCACATCTTACGGAAATTATATGAAAAGCTGTACTAACGAGGAGTATGATGTGAATGGCAGAAGTACTCAGATATATGGAGCGACGGTGAAATATATTTTGGATAAAAAACTCTCAGTAAGCTTAGGAGGCTTTAAAAGCAAACATAAGGGAAATGATTTTTCTTCAGCAACGCTTGCGGCTGATTATAAGATAGCTTCTGGGATTTTACCTTATG
>JAGOJE010000183.1 GCA_017995275.1 Rickettsiaceae bacterium
CTTTCCAGCATCCCTTGAGCTTTTTACATAAGCAGCTAAATCTTGCCCTAATTTCCTTGATGGATTTTCTTGTGGCTTTTCACTACATGCAAATAATATGAAAAAACAAAAAATATGTGAAAGAATTTTCCTCATTGTACTTCCTCACTTCTTAAATATCCAACTATGCTAGAAACTATTCCTATTTTTATAAGTCCAGTTGGGATGAACTTTATGCCCCCCTCAAATATAGCCGCTTCAAACCCTATGATTGTTGAAAGCCACGCGACTCCAAATACAAAAATAACAGCTGTTCCAAGCATACAATATAGAACAGTTTTTAATTTACCGTCCCCGAAAATATGCCTTACATAAGCTGTTAATGTAGCAGAGGCTATAAATCCCACTTTGTAACCAGCTGTGACGCCAAAGAATCCATAAGTGAAATTTTGGAATATTGGTGCTCCAATAGAGCCAAGAAAAACATAAGTAACCGTTCCTAAAAAAGCAGCCATAGGGGAATATGTTAGCCCTATTACCATCACTAAACAGGTCTGCAGAGTAATTGGAACTGGGTTTAGCGGAATAGAAAGCTGTGCAGATGCTGCTAGTAAAAGTACAGCTAGCACTACCTTCGCAGCAAATTCGAATTTTAGAATATTTTTGGCCTCTAGGGATTTGATCATTTTACACCTCCATTAAATTTCGATCCTCCTCCATATCAAGATCGGAATCATCCTCCTTATCCTTCAGGGAGGTGTGTATATTAAGCAATTTTAGCTTACGATGCAATGCAGATCTCTCCATCCCAACAAATAAAGATGTTTTAGAGATATTGTTATTGAAACGACTCATTTGAGCAAATAGATACTGACGCTCAAAGGCTTCCCTTGCCTCTCTAAGAGGCATAGCCATCATATCTACAACTGTATCCTGCTTAGAAATAGCAACACCTGTGTTTAGAATTTCACTTGGTAACATATCCATACGAATTGGTGATGTATCAGTACCATTTGCTGGATTCATTATTAGTGTCCACTCTATTACATTACGTAATTCTCTGATATTTCCTGGCCATCCATACGCTTGTAGAGCTGTTATAGCTTCGCTTGAGAACTCTCTTTCCCTTAAACCAGAAAATTTAGCAAGTTGTTTTACAAAATATTGTACTAAAAGTGGTATATCTTCCCTTCTTTCAGAAAGAGTAGGAACTTTTATAGGAACAACATTTAGCCTATAGAATAGATCTTCACGGAACTTTCCACTTGCTACTTCCTGTTGTATGTTGCGTGTGGAGCTTGTTACTACCCTTACATCTAGTTTTACAGATTTGTTTATTGCTGGCTTTTCTAATATCTGATCCTGCAAAAATTTAAGCAGCTTTACTTGCGCAGCTTGAGGAAGGTCTGTAACCTCATCTATATATAATGTACCATTATTTGCAGATTCAAGAACTGAATGTCTCTTTGTAAATACAGAGTTTGAATCCTGCTTTTCTGGTTCACCGAATAAATCTTGTAATATTTTATCAGCACTCATTCCAGTTGGACTAAATATTAGAAATGGAGCCCCGGCGCGTTTGGACTTCTTATGAACTAATCTTGCGGCCAACTCCTTACCAACTCCAGACATACCAAAAAGCATGACTCTTCCAAGAGTCGCAGCCACTTTATCTATTTCCGATCTTAGTTTATTTGCAGCAACTGATATTCCTACAAGATCCGTTTTATCTATTACCTTGGATTTTAGATCTATATTTTCCCTTTTGAGCTTGGATGCTTCACAAGCCCTTTTTAGCACGATCATCATTTTTTCATGAGTGAAAGGCTTTTCTATATAATCATAGGCTCCCATTTTTATAGCAGAAACTGCAGTTTCCACAGTTCCGTGCCCACTTATTACTACCACAGGCATTAGTGGATAACGTTTTTTTATAGCTTCCAAAATTCCGAGTCCATCAAGATCACTTCCCTGTAACCATATATCTAATATAACAGCTCCTGGAACTCTTTCGGAGATTGCGTCAAAAGCTTGCGTGCTATTTGCAGCAACTCTAGTAGTAAAGCCCTCATCTTTTAGATTGGCAGAGATTAGTTCCCTTATATCGGCTTCGTCGTCAACAACAAGTACGTCCAGAGACATGATTATTTTCCTCACTATAACTATTGATTCAAAAAAGGAGCATTAAAAACCATCTAATATAGATTTTTTGATTCCAGACACTCCATCTGAATATTACAGTAATATTAAAAAAACAAGAAATCAACAATTTAAAAAAAATTTTTTTAGGTATTTTTTATTCTTTCCTGCAGACACCTATTTTAGCTAAAATAAAGTAACTATTGATTGAATTTTGACGATATTTTATCCAAGTCAAAAGTTAACTTTATTTCAGCTCCATTATTATTTAAAACTTCTATAGAACCGAAATGGTCTTGAACTATCTTTTTTACTATCGCAAGACCAAGGCCTGTACCCCTTGTTTTCGTTGTTATATAGGCCTCTGTTATCTTGTTTAACACATCATTTGAAATTCCTGGACCATTGTCTTTTATACGTATCAGTAAACTATAGTCATTTTTAAATATAGAAGTATCAATAATTC
>JAGOJE010000184.1 GCA_017995275.1 Rickettsiaceae bacterium
GCTGCAGGCACAATAATATTAATCTCTATGACTATTATAATGCCTATATCATCTGCAATATCAGATAAAATTGGCAGAAAGAAGGTGCTACTTATTGGAGCTACTCTTGTGGCGACATGCTCTTATTTGGTATTTTATTATATCGGCAAGGGAAATGACACTATAGCATTGATAGCATGTTTTTGGTTCTCTTTAATAGTAGGATTTTACATGGGGCCTGTACCAACTGTGCTAGTCGAACTATTCCCTACCAGAGTACGTTTTCCAGGGGTTGCGTTATCTTATAACATAAGTGCTGCAATTTTTGGAGGGACGGCCCCAATGGTAGGAACTATTTTTGCACAATTTACTGGAGACCAGTTTGCCATGGGATATTATCTAACCGTGTTAGCATGTATAACATTATTCTCATTGATATGGTTTAAAGAAACTTACAAAATAGCTTTAGATAGATAGTACTTGACTCTAGAACTTGAAAATTTTAATATCTATACATATATGTGATAATGATAAAAAGTGGAGAACTAAAATGATTGATTACACAAAATTACGCACAGTTTCAGAAGCCAAAGGCTTTGACCAAGGTCTTAGGGACTATATGATAAGTGTTTATAACTACATGGCCATGGCCCTTTTAGTTACAGCTCTTGCTGGATTTGTGACTGTTTCTTTTGAACCATTAAAAAATATAATGTTCAACTTCGCCCCAAATGGAGACGTAGTTGGAAACAGCGGTCTAGGGTTTTTGGTGATAATAGCTCCTATTTTCTTAGCCTTCTATTTTTTCAGTAATGTTGCAACTTTAGATGTCGAAAAATCCAAAACTTTATTATGGGTTTATGCTGTATTAACTGGAATGTCTCTATCTATACTAAGCTTTGTATATACCGATGAATCTATTGTTAGAACATTTCTAATTTGTTCTGCAACATTTGCTGGAATGGGCATGTATGGATATAGTACAAAAAAAGACCTTACAGCAATGGGTTCATTCTTAGTAATGGGACTTATGGGTTTGATGATCACTTCCTTAGTTAATATGTTTGTTGGAAGTGAATCTATATATTGGGCAACATCTCTTATAGGTGTTGGAATATTTATGGGGCTTATAGCTTACGACACTCAGAAATTAAAACATATTTATTTTGCATCTGGCGGAGGCGAAATGGGCCGTAGAATGGCTGTTTACGGAGCTTTCAGTTTATATCTAGATTTCATAAATCTGTTCTTATATCTAATACGCTTCCTTGGCGTAAGAAGAAACGACTAATTAACGAAAGGGGCGTTTTCATAGTAGACGTCCTTTTTTCATCACAACTTCCTATAAAAAATAAAATATGTGATTTTTATGACTCACATATAAGTATAAAACTCTCTACTAATTATAAATTAGCTATTTAAGTAGTTCAATTTAGAGTAAAATATGGATTAATAATATGTTTTATTATAATAATGCCACACATAAATCAATCATCTATCCAAGAAATTGTAGAAAATGCCCAAGAAGGAGAGATATTAAACATCAAAGAAGTCCTAGAATCTAGAGGCTTCGCCCCCGATTTAAGCACTTTAACTATTGATTTTTCAAATAACAAAAGTTCCCTAGTCAATTTTACAGGGATAGATTTAACTCTCGCGGAAATAAAAAATCTAGATCACTCTAAATCAGTAATTTTTGAAGATGGATCAAGCACTCTAAGCCCATTTAATCCAGACTCTTTAATAAGAAATTACTCATTTCAACAGTCGACTTTAGTTCTTTCTCACATAACAAAACTTAACTATACTGGAGTATGCTTTGGAATAGCAGTTGAAATGGCTAGATATATTGCTAAAAGAAAAGCGCAAAATAGAAATGCCGATATAAAAAAATTATCAAGAGAATTTATTGTTAAACTTTTTAGGAAAACAAAAAATCTTGATAAAAACATGAATTATAAAAGCTCTGATAATTTTCTAAGAAGAATAATGATTTATCAAACTAGCCAAACATTTAGTGGAATGATCAAAAAACATAGAATTAATAGAAATGTTGATTCATCAAAAAGAAGTGGTTTTTTTGAGACAATGCCTGAAGATATAAAAAATGCAAGAATGATAGGGATAGGATATGGCGCATCCAAAAATAGAGGTCATATCATTAATATTTTTCGAGAGCAAGATAACATCGGAAGAAATCGTTATATTATTTTTGACTCTAACATAGGATTAGTACCACGTAATCATATAATCGATGAATCAGAAAAATATTACTATACTTCTGATGAAATTGCTAGATTCGTTAATAGCAAAGCGGCTGAAAAGAAATTTTGTTGTTACAATTTTGATAAAATATTAGATGAACTAAACCTTACAAGTTCAAAATTAGGGGAAAATCCAAATGATATAAATCAAGAACGATGTCTTCTTAATATAAAAACTTTAGAGACCAGTTTAACAAAACTTGATCAGATGTTAGCAGACAAAAATAGGGCACCAAATACAGAAAAAAGGATATTACCATATATAAATCTTAGCTTGGAAATTATAGACCAGCTTTCTGAAAGGGAAATAAGAAATAATCCACAGTTCCTTAGAC
>JAGOJE010000028.1 GCA_017995275.1 Rickettsiaceae bacterium
GTCTTACCATCCAAATAATTAACTGGAATTTGCACAGAATTACCTGCAAATAATATATTTATAAAGCTTATTTTAGGGACTCTATTCACTATAGACTTTCCATTTAAAGATACAGAAACACTATCTGCTTTTATTCCACCAGGTAACGTCACACCCTTTAATAGAACTCTAGGAATAGGTAATTTGCTTATCTCAACTCCTTCAAATCTATCACTCATTGCCTTATTGTTAGATAATATTTTTATATCTTCTTCTATTTTGCTATAATCTATAGTCCATATAAAAGCCAAATAAAGCAAAAATGACAAGACAATAAAGACCGTAGGTATTATTATTTTCTTCATAACTTTTCCTTGAAAATGAATCTCTTATTTGGAATTATATATATTAAAACAAAGATAGGCTAGTAAGATGTTAGATAATGATAAATTAATTTGTATAGGAGTTGTATCTGGAGCGCATGGCATTAGAGGGCATGTTGCAATTAGATCCTTTACAACAACCCCTGAAGATATAGTAAATATGGCGCTACTAGACCCTGATAGTAATGAAATCTCACTAAAATATTTCAGAAAATCCAAGAAAGATGTTATCTGCTCAATTAGTCATGTAAAAAATAGGAATGATGCAGAAGTGCTAAAAGGAATGAAGCTCTATGCAAAAAGGTCATCTCTCCCTCATACAGAACTCCACGAATATTATATTGAAGATTTAACTGGAATTAAAGTTCTGGACACTTTGGGCAATCATATAGGTAAAATATTAGCTGTACATAATTTTGGCGCAGGGGACATAATAGAAGTTAAATTTCTAGATAAAGAAAAAAAGAGCCAAATGTACCCATTCACAGCTAAAATTTTTCCAGAAGTAGATATAACACAGCACATTGTGATGGATATGCACAAAGAACTCTAATATAGCTCGTTGTTACTATCATCCTTTAGCTTACGCCTAAAAATATCGTCAGAATCTTCAGGTTTCACACTATCTGGTATTTCAACTGGTTTTTCATCTTGATCTTCATTTCTACTATCTACAGCTTTTGTTGTGCTATATTTGTTTGCATTTGAAAAATCAAATGGTAAAGATGGAACGTCTTTTAATGCACCACTCATAAAATCTATATATATAGGGAGCGCAACTGTTGCTCCCGTGGATTTTTTACCAAGATCCTTTGGAGTGTCAAAACCCACATATGTTCCAACAACTATTGTAGGAGTGAATCCTATAAACCAAACTGACTTACTATCGTTTGTAGAACCAGTTTTACCTCCCATAATTTTACCCAAAGATTTAGCCCTTGCAGCAGTGCCATGCTCAACAACCCCCTGCATCATATCGTTGATTTTATAAGCACTCTCGGTATTAGTTAATCTATAATGCTCCTGTAGAGAAACATTTGGTAGAGCGTCCTTATCGCAACCAACACATATTCCCGCATCCCTCTTATACAAGATCTTACCATTACTATCTTTTATCAATTCAACAAATTGCGGTTTTACCTCAAGCCCTCCATTTGCAAAGGCACAATATGCACTAGTCATTCTATCAAGCGTCGTTTCCAAACTACCAAGAACTATTGAGGGATAAGCTTTTGGTGAGTCATTCACACCAAAACGTTTTATTATCTCTGCAACCTTTCTAAAGCCAACTTGTTGAGCAACCCTAACAGTTATAGTATTAAGTGATTTTTCTAACCCACGACGCATAGGCATAGCGCCCAAATATTCTCTACTGTAGTTTCTAGGCTGCCACGCTGGAAGACCAGGCCCCACATTTATAGAAATAGGTGAATCTTCAAAAATTTCGTCTGGTGAAATTCCAGCCTCAACGGCTGCAAGATATACAAATGGCTTTATAGCTGAACCAGGTTGACGAAGCGCTTGTGTCGCTCTGTCAAATTTACTAACGCTAAAATCATACCCTCCAACCATAGCAAGAACTTGGCCAGTAAGAGGATGCATCACAATGATAGCACCATTTACAGCAGGAATTTGACGCAAACCATAGTTCTTTGGAAGCTCCTCTACCACCACTACATCACCAGGATTCAGAATCTTTTTGGCAGATTGCAAATTCGTAGCAGCCCACTTCATTTCAGATAAAGAAATAGATGATATAGAGCCATCTTCTAACCCTATCTTTGCTTTTTCATCCAATACTTCTAAAACTACAGCCCTCTTATATTCAAGAATTGAATTTGTAGGCTCAAGTTCCTGTAAAGATTTATGCCAATTTTTTAGATCTATCTTTGCAAGCGGCCCCCTATAACCCTTTTTAAGGTCAAATTCTCTTATACCTTTACGCAAAGATTCATCTGCTTGCTTCTGATATTTACTATTCATTGATGTTATGACTGTAAGCCCACCATTATAGAAAAATTCAGAACCAAATTTTGATATTATTTCTTCCCGCACTTTTTCTGCATAATACCCAGCTGTAATAGTTTCTGACTTATCCCTTTTTACAAGAGTTATAGGGCTATCCATAGCATCTTTAGCTGCTGACGAGCTTATATAACCATCCTCAACCATTCTTATTAGAACATAGTCCCTACGGGATTTTGCAAGTTCATATTTCTTCCTAGGATCAAGGCCAGATGGAGCCTTAGGAAGAGCCGCTATAAAAGCAGATTCTGCAAGGGATAATTCCTCCACAGATTTATTAAAGTAACTTTGAGCCGCAGCAGCTACTCCATATGCATTATGTCCCAAATAAATCTGATTCAAATAAAGTTCTAAAATTTGATCCTTCGATAAACGTTTCGATATCATATAAGATAGTATCGCTTCCTTTATCTTCCTTGCTATAGAACGCTCTGATGTAAGAAGGAAATTCTTTACCACCTGCTGCGTTATAGTAGAAGCGCCCTCCATCCTTTTTCCTTGAATCAAATTTACAATATTTGCTAAAGAAGCCCTAAAAATTCCAAAAACATCTATCCCAGGATGTTCATAATAATTTTTATCCTCCGCAGATATAAATGCTTCTACCAAAGAATGCGGAATTGTACTTATAGGAGCAAAAACTCTATGCTCTTTTGCATATTCTTCTATCAATTTTCCATCAGAAGAATATACCCTAGTAACAGCAGGGAGATGATAGTTAGATAATTTAGAAAAATCCGGCAGATCTTGCGCATAGTAATAAAATAGAGAAACACCTATTATGGAACCTATAAGCCCAAATATGATACCTATTTTGATAAAAAAGAATAATAGAGACCTAAACACTTTCTGCGCTTTTAAAAAATTATGCCACAGCTCCTGGCTATAGATAAGGATAATATAGCTACTTTGTACGAAAGCAATAAAAAAGCTTTGCCCACAATTTAGGTTATTCTTCTATATATCCTGTTAAACTTATTCCCTCAGCCTTCAAGATTTTGACATTTTTAATCTGTCCAATCAGGTTTTTCGAAGCATTTTCAATATATACAGATTGCATATATGGCGATTTTCCTACAATATTTCCCTCGAATTTACCTTCGTGATCAAATAAAACCGGCAAAACTTGACCAACTTTAGATTCGTTCGTTGCAAATTGCTGACGTGACAATTCTTCCTGCAATATTCTAAGCCTATCACTTTTTATATGCTCTGGAACTTGCTCCCTTGTAGCGGCCGGAGTTCCTGGACGAGGGCTATATTTAAATGAAAAACATTGTCCATAACCAATTTTTTTGACTAAATTCAAAGTATCAGCAAAATCTTCATCAGTCTCACCAGGAAACCCCACTATGAAATCCGATGACATTACTATGTCTGGCCTATATGACCTTAACCTTGTTATTATGTCCAAATACTCATCAGCTGTATGCTTTCTATTCATCAATTTTAGAATTTTGTTTGACCCAGCTTGAACTGGCAAATGCAAGAATGGCATTAACTTAGCCTCAGTGCCATGAAGTTTTAAAAGCTCCTCCGTCATATCACTTGGATGAGAAGTTGTATATCTAATACGCTCTAGCCCTTTGATTTCAGCAATGTGACTTATAAGGTCTGCAAGGCTCCATATTTTTCCTTCATGATCCTTCCCATGGTAAGCATTTACATTTTGCCCGAGTAGAACAACTTCCTTTGAACCTTGATTTACAGCTGATAATATTTCACGATAAACTTGATCTAAAGGCCTAGAAAACTCAGCCCCACGAGTATATGGCACAACGCAGTAAGTACAAAATTTGTCACACCCCTCCTGCACAGAAACAAAGGCACTAGGCCCCTGCGCACTTACCTGACTAGGCAAATGGTCAAACTTCTCCTCCTCCACGAAATCAAGCTCGATTAGGTGCCGAACCTCATCTCTCATAGCCTTAGATATCATATCTGGTAAAGAATGATATGATTGCGGACCAACTACTATATCCACAAAAGGAGCCCTAGAGAAAATTTCCTCTCCTTCAGCTTGGCCAACGCATCCTGCTACAATTATGATTGTTTTTTGCCCATCTTTAAGCCTTTCTTCTTTTATCTGTCTTATTTTTCCAAGCTCAGAATACACCTTTTCAGCAGCTTTTTCGCGTATATGGCAAGTATTGAGGATTACTATCTCTGTATTATTGTCGAGAACCTCTGTAACATTATAACCAAGTGGTGTCAGCAAATCTTGCATACGAAGAGAATCGTATACGTTCATCTGACACCCATATGTTTTGATAAAGAGGTTCTTTTGCATTTAGATTAAGCAGCTGAATCTTCCTGATTAGAAACATCTTCGGCTACTTCAGTAACATCAGCTGTTTTCGAAGAAGCTACAGGATTTTTAAAAGCCCTTAAAGCATCAACAGCTTCAGAACTAGAACGAGCAACATTCACTATTATGTTTGATGTCACTTCTGAATGAAGGACCAAATGAACTTCAAATACACCAAGGTTTTTTATTGGAGATTCTAGATGAACATTAGCATAAGAAACTTCATAACCAGCATCTAGAAGAACTTTGGCAATTTCTCTACCAGAAACAGAACCAAACAATCTTCCATCAGCGGCAGATTGTCTAATGAATGTAAAGTCCTTACCCTCTACTTTCTTAGCAATTTCTTCTGCGTATTTTTTAGCTTCTTTGTTTTTAGCTTCAAGTTCGCTCTTTCTTGCTTCGATGAGTTTTTTATTAGATTCCGTAGCTCTAACAGCAAAACCTTGAGGCACCAAGAAATTTCTACCAAATCCTGGTTTTACATCCACTGTTTCCCCTATTTTGCCGAGCTTACGTACCGGTTTTAGCAAAATTACTTTCATAAGATCTCCTGTTTCCTAAATATATTTATCTTGCAGAGCCATGACTGACGAAAGGAAGAAGAGCTAGAACGCGCGCAATCTTAATAGCGTTCTTTAGTTCTCTTTGTTTCTTAGCACAAACATTAGTAATGCGGCTAGGTAATATCCTTCCCCCTTCGGAAATAAATTTCATTAATAGATCCGGATTCTTATAGTTTATTTCTGGCGCTCCCTCCACTGACAACGGACAACCACGTGGCCTTCTAAAGAAAACCTTTTTTGAAGCAGCTGCCATAGAAGCAGATTGTTTTTGTTCTTCGGACATCATTAAATCCTATATTAAAATTAATCTTCGATATTATCTCTGTTTAGAGTAACGTCTATTGAGACATCATTATCTGAATTTTTATTGCGTAAAATAGCTGAAGGCTCAGAGCTCATGCTATCAACCTTGATAGTCACATACCTTATAACATCTTCACTTAGCTTGATTTTTCTTTCAAGCTCAGGAATTACACTAGGTTTTGCATCAAATCCGAGCAAAATATAATGCCCTTTTTTATTATTGTCTATTTCATAGGCGAGACTTCTAAGCCCCCAATATTCGTTCTTTTTTAATAGACCGCCATCATTGGTTATGATTTTAGAAAATTCATCTGTTATTCTATCAACATCATTAGAAGACACATCCTGACGTATGATAAAAACTAGTTCATATAGAGACATTACAAAAGCTCCGTAATATTTACGTATTTACAAAATAAACGCAGTTTATATCAACTTTGTTGTGACATTTCAAGTACAATCTTCTAAGATTAGGAAAATATTGATTAAAACACTCTCAAGATAGATATTCGCTGAATATTTGCCTAGCATCATAAGTTAAATACAAATATTTGCAACCATATAAAGAGTGTTACTTTATGCAAAATTTATACAAAACCCCATCTCATCTATTAAATAAGTTGACATATATTTTATATTACATATTCTGATGACCCTAGAAGAAATCATCAAAATATACTTAAGATAATAGCTTGCAATTATCAAAAATGGATAGTAATATTATGAGATATAGAACCCTCGGTTGCTTGCGATGTGTTCTTCGTAGTAAAATTTAAATAATGTATATATTATGTCAGACAAATTACCACCGAAAATATTGATGCTTGAGTCAGATGAAATTGCGCGCACATCTTTGTGCAATACAATAGAGCGTTATTGGTTTACTGTACTAAGGGCAGATAGCATTGATGCTGCGACCAGGATTGCGGCTGTTAACCCACCAAATGTCGCTGTTGTTAGCTCTAAAGGAAATGAAATAAAACTTACTGATGCACTCTTTGCTATTAGATCATGCAAAGGATGTTCTAATGTCCCTATAGTTTTAATAATGGAAGAAGGCACTACAACTGATAGTTATAAAGCCTTAGACAATGGCTTACTAGAATGTATAGCTAGACCCTTCACACCAAGTGAGATTCTTCTTGCTATAAAATCCTTGCTTCGCAGATCAAAACCGATTTTCCAAGACAAAGTTATTAAGTATAAGGATCTAAGCATGGACCTTTCTACTTACAAGGTAACAAGGGGGGAAAAAAGAATCCATCTAGGCCCTACAGAGTTTAAAATTCTTCAAATGCTTGTTCAGTCTCCGAAAGTCATTTTTTCTAGACAACAGATAATAGATTATGTTTGGGGAGCTGGTATGGCTATAGAACCAAGAACAGTTGACGTACATGTGAATCGCCTTCGTAGCTTGGTAAAAATTCACAAAGACGAAATTCCGTTTATAAAAACTGTTCGTAGTTCTGGATATTGCTTAAATTTACCTGGTGAAATTGCATAAAGGTTTTAAAATTGTCATTAGACTTGGATTCTCAAGAAAGTAGTTATAACGACTTTCATATAATAAAAAGATTATTTTCAAATCACATTAAACCTTACTTAGGCAAGATTTTTCTTTCTCTATTTTTTATGGTAGTTGTTGCTGCTTGCGGAGCTGCCATAGTCTCTTTCACTAAACCAATGATAGATGAAGTATTTGTAAATAAGAATTATGACAAGTTAATTAGAATAATAATATTTATATTGTCACTTTTTTTTGTAAAAGGAGTAGCAGAATATTTCCAGAGTTATATTGTAAAATGCATTGGTCAACGCATATTAACTGACATACAGATGTTAATGTATGAACATCTACTAAAATCTGACTTGCAATTGATACAAATGCAATCATCGGGCAGATTAATTTCTAGATTTACAAATGATATTTCTATGATGCGCGGAGCGGTATCTAACCTTCTTGTTGGTATTGCAAAACACTTTTTATCTGTAACATTCCTAATTATTCTTATGTTTAAGGAGGAACCATTTTTGTCTCTGTGTGTATTTGTAGTATTTCCTCTGGCTATATATCCTATACATCTTCTGGGAAGAAAAATGAAGAAGATCTCATACAAAACTCAAGAAGCATTAGGACACTATACCGCAGTTTTAGACGAAATATTTAGCGCTATAAAAATAGTAAAATCTTATTTAGGGGAAGATATAGAAGTTAAACGCGCTACAGGGATGACAGAAAATATATTTAACCTATACAAAAAGTCAGCAAAATTTGACGCCCTTACTTCACCAGTTATGGAAATATTAAATGGCATAGCTGTAGGTGGTATATTGTGGTATGGTGGAACTTTAGTTATTAATGGCACAACCACAGCTGGAGCTCTATTTACTTTTATAACAGCCTTTATTTCCGCTTATAGGCCATACAAAAGTCTCGTAGCACTGAATGTAAACCTACAGGAGGGCCTTGCAGCTGCAAGACGTCTATTCCAGGTCCTTGATACAAGACCAGAAGTAAGAGACAATGATAAATCACTTGATGTAAAATTCAAAAAACCAGATATAGTTTTTAATGATGTATCTTTGATATTTGAAGGGAAAAGAGCACTAGAACATCTAAATTTAAAGATAGATGCAGGAAGCACTGTAGCGTTCATAGGCCAATCTGGCGGCGGAAAAACATCTATAGCCAATTTACTAGTTAGGTTTTATGAAATCACTTCTGGTTCTATAACTATAAATGGACATGATATTTCAAATATTTCTATATCTTCACTAAGGAATCAGATAGCCTTAATAACTCAAGACACAATGCTTTTTGATACAACAATAGCTGAAAATATATCCTATGGAAAAAAAGACGCTACGATGGGGGAAATAATACAAGCAGCTAAAAATGCTGCAGCTCACGAATTTATAATGGCATTGCCGGAAGGTTATAATACTATAGCTGGATCCGATGGCCTAACCCTTTCGGGAGGGCAAAGGCAGAGAATCGCTATAGCTCGCGCATTCCTTAAAGACGCACCTATTCTTGTTATGGATGAAGCAACAAGTGCTCTTGATGTAATGTCTGAAAATTCAATACAAAATGCTCTGCAACTTCTTAGAAAAGGTCGTACTACTATAATAATAACTCATAGACTCTCGTCTATAAAGGATAGCGACATGATATTTGTTATAAAACAAGGTATGGTTATAGAAAGCGGATCTCATGAAGAACTTTTAAGTACTAAAGGCGAATATTACAATCTTTCACTTCATGACAAGAAAAAAATACGCAATTAAATTCCGCTTTCGAAACTTTCGCAAAAAATCTGTATTTTTTATTTCCTAGAAATTCCTTTATTTTACAGGGTTTGATGTATATTTATACGATAGCAATCTAAATACATACTAAATCCCCGATTGACTTCTTCTGCAAATTGTACTATCAATCTCTTGATTTTTACTGGTTAATTTTAATAGTAAATTTTTAACAAATTAAGCAAAAAGGTACCACGCAATGAAAAAAGAAGCTGATTTTAGCATGCCATTTTCTTTACCATCAACTCAAGAGGGAGAATCTGAAAAACGTTACAAAGCTAGCTTAAAGTTTGTTCCACCAGAAGATTCAGACTTTCTGAAAGGACGGCATTGTATGGTTCTTGTAAGTATGAATAATCCTAGCTGCATGTTTGAAAAGCTACGCGCAACACTCAAACTTGCAAATAAGCGTTTTCGTAATTGTACTGTAGTA
>JAGOJE010000029.1:0-2251 GCA_017995275.1 Rickettsiaceae bacterium
CTTTTATGTTATTCCTGCCCAGAGCCGGAATCTAGCTTAAAAAAACCAGTCCAGAGGACCCATTGTTGTAAAGAGCAACAAGTTGCTGGATTATAATTCTGGACCCCGGATCAAGGCTCGCGAAGCTCACCTGTCCGGGATGACAGTGAGTGTGTGTCATTCCGGCCGAAGAGCCGGAATCTAGGTGAAAAAAGAGCCACGAAGTGGCACATTGTAACGCTGGATCCCGTATCACGACCGCGCTGCGCTTGGTCTGTACGGGATGACTGGTTTTCTTTGTCATTCCGGCCCCAGAGCAGGAATCTAGATTAAAAAAACCGGTCCGAAGGACCCATTATTAATGTATGATCTTCTTTTATACATGCTTTCGAATAAGAATTTTGTAATTAAGCAGCATTAATATTCCACTCATCATCATAAACATCGGCATTGGGGCAAGAGTCCCATCATGCATCCATCCCATTACACCTGTCAAAGCTGAAATAAATATATAATAAACGAAACCAAACAAAGAAGAAGATGTGCCAGCAAATTTTCCAAATGGCTCTAATGCCTGGCTAAAACAATTTGGAATGATCATGGCATTACCAATCATAATAAAAAACATACATCCCAAAGCAATTGACACAGAATTTATTTGGCTTGTAAGATTAATATACCCAAACTTAGTACAAATAGTGTATGCTGCAGATGAAATGCAAATTAACACAATCCCATAAAAAATTATTTTATCCTGGATAACTTTGTCTGAATTCAGCCTTTTAGAAAGCCACCCCCCAATAAATAAAGGTATACAAATATAAATTGCCATGATGCCGAATGTTGCTTTTGACATCTCTAAAAGTTCAACAAAATAGAATGGTGATTCAGCAAAATATCCAAAAATAATACCATTAATAAGCCCTATTAAGATAGAAAAGCCCCAAACCCTTTTATTCACAATCATTTCCCCAGCGCAATTTTTATAAGCGGAAAAAGAAAATTTGCTTTGACACAAGGAAGTGTTTGTTTCAGGAAGTTTTAAACCTACAATGGCAAGGAGAATAGAGCCGAATCCAACAAGTAAAATAAACACACAAGACCAATGAAATTTTTCCACAGTAATTGAACCAATAAATGGCCCAATTGCTGGAGCAAAAGCCATAACCATACTAATAATTGAATATACCTTTCCCCTTTCTTCCGGTGAAACAGCGTCTCTGGCAATTGCTTGCCCTAAAACAGAACCAACACTAGCCCCAAATGCTTGGGCAAATCGGAATATATAAAGGTAAGTAATATCGTGAGCGAGCCAGCAAGCCCCGCTGCTGATAGTATAAATGATTAGCCCAATCATTACTCCTTTTCTTCTTCCGTAATAATCTGAAAAAGTCCCCCAAACCAAAACGCCAAAAGCGAACCCCACTAGATATGCTGTAAGTGTGTATTCCGCATAAGACTCCAGCACTTGAAGATCCCTTGCCATATCAGGAAGTGATGGTGTATATATGGTTTCACTTAACTGTGATAAAGCAACAAGAAGCGCTATAATAAATGTAGGAACATATATATTGTTATTTTTTGTCATTGATCAAACCTTTTTGGCTAAAGTTATAACTATCAATATATTTATTCCATCTTGCAAAACAAGACATTTATAGAGTATGTAAGAGCAAAGTGGTAATGTGCAGCTTTAATTCTCTATAGTAACTTCGCCAGCAAGTTCAGTTTCAATAGTATTAAGTGCACTTATAAAGCTTATTACACTTTTGTCAGTCATGCTATTTGTTGTGTTTCTGGACTCTGTGCTACCAATAGTATTTGCTGTCATAACACTATAATCATCATTACTTATCATTGCGTTGATTTTCGCTTCTATTCTGTTATATAGACTTTCGTCAATTAGCTTCATACATTCTTTATAAGCCAAAATTTTGTCGTTAAAATAGTTCAGAGTTTTCTCATCTTTTTTTGACTCTTCAGCCCTTTTACAAAGCGATTTCATATTATGAAATAGATATTTTTGCGGGTTATAAGTTACATATGATGTAGCATCTTTCTGTAGGTCTATTGTGCTATTCATAGCAAAATCACTAAAATGACTTTCTATTATTTCCGCTCTTCCATATTTTATTGCTGAAAACAATACCTTCGTCCAATCTATACTATTGCCATTTTCTGTATAATGAGAAATCAGTGAGTTAAGTAGATCAACATTTCCAGTTTTTTCAACCACCATTTTGATAGATTCATCTTGGGATAGAGAAAATTT
>JAGOJE010000029.1:2351-9265 GCA_017995275.1 Rickettsiaceae bacterium
TATAACAATATATGGTTCCAAAGAAGGTTTTATATATTTCTTTGAATGTATTTAAATCGATTTTATAGTTTAGCAACCATCCCATAGGTTCTGGATCTCTGAAGATAGAAGATATCATAATATCATCAAATGTGATTCCATAATTATCTACTATATATTCTACGTCACCTTTATTGCCAGTATTTATAGCTATATGTATAGGAAGCACTCCTTTTGCATTTTTTTGAAGCATTTTCTGAGATAAAAATCTTTCTGCATTAGCAGGAGTTGATAATTGCATATCAAGCTTCTCTCTATTTAAAAATTTAGGAGAGAAAAGCTGAGATTTCAATACTGGCAGTATGTCTCTTATCATTCCAGATTGAGCTAGTAGGTGAAATATTGTATTTCTGCCATCTAAATCTTCAAAAATTCCAACAGGATGTGGTGAGGCAAATATCTTAGTAAATGTTCCTGTTCTTGCAATTCCTGCGCTAATTAGCCTTGTGGTTTCAGTAGCGTCACGCGCTGTAATTGCGTTGTATAGTTCTTCTCTCATAATAATGTTCTCTTGTGTTAAAATTTAAGTTCTAGTTTTATAAATCCGTTATGTGCTTTATAATTTTTTCTAAAATTTGCATCATATCCTACAGATAAATTGACAGCGCCATTTCTTGATATATCAACTCCACAACCTGAGTTATAAGTGGTCTTAGTATTTTGTTCGTTTGGAATATCACTTGGGTTTTGCGTTCTAACATAATAGGCTTTGTTATTCTTAAAATTTTCTTTTATAACAATTTTTATCCCAGTATGTATATTTGGAGTGATAGTCCCAGAAGCAATTTGCTTAGTAGCGCTTGCTGAGGCGCCAATATCACAGGCAAAAACATCTGTACTATATTTAGGGTGGACGAGTGTATTAGCTGGTCTTCCTGGTGCTCCAGGAATTGTTTCTTTATAGGAATTTATTGCAACTTTGTTGTAAGACAGGCCTATTTCTGGCGTGATTATTACATTATTCTTATGTGCAAAATTATATCCTACTTTTCCACTTGCTCTATATGTGCTGCCTTTGTTTGTGTCATCCCCTGTGCCATATATTTTTAAAGTTCCATATGATGCAGTGCCTTTGAAAAAGAAATTGTTTGTTAAGTTATATCTTCCATATAAAGAAAACATATCGATATGTGTCTTTATTTTTGTGGAATCTTCTTTGATTTTAGATTTATTAGCGCCTGTGCTATAAGCTACGCCTAGCGTTAGGGAGTCTTCTATTACTTCTGCGTCACACCCTATAACAACTGCATTATTGATTGATGAGAAGGCATTATCTCCGGTTTGCTCTGCTTTGCCTACCACACCCTTAATCCAAAATCTTTTTTCCATAGATTTCTCATCACCCGCGGCAATAGCTGTTGACATTCTTTTGTCGATAGCTATGTCAGAAGAGTGTAAAAAATGCATGACCCCCTTCGTGATTGTGGCATTTTTTTTGTTTGAAGCATAGCTTTGCCACTGTTTCACTGTGACTGCCGCAGAGCCAACATTGTGTGTATATTTGCGAAGTTTCTTCCAATTTAAGACAGCTTTTGATATTGTTTTCTGGGCGGTTTTGGTAAGTGCTTTTTGGGAAGCTTTCGTTGCTGCCTCTTTTGCAATATTAAAAGCTATCTCCTTTTTCTTGCGTTCTTCTATTGCGGCATTGGTTTTTAATATGCCTAACTCTTTTTTTGCTTTATAACCTCTGAAGGTATTTTCTATTAGAGTTGCAGCTTCTCGCTGTTTTTGGTAATTAGCCTTTGCCTGGTGCATTCTGACTATTGACTGTATTTTTGTAGCAGCTTTTTTCTTTTCTACATAGTCTTTTTCTGCTAGGTGTTTTCTAAAGGACGCCTGTATTTTTGTAGCGCTGCTGGATTCGTCAGTAAAGAGTCTCTTATTTACCCGTGGATTCATTCGTGGAGGTGATGGTTTGTCTGTTGTTGTGCTGCATGTACTTTCAGCTGTGGGTGTAAATGGGTCATCTAGCGGTGTGGTGCCCTTTTTGTGCGTAATTTGAGGTAATTTTAGTCCTTCTATATATTTTTGTATAGATGGTTTTGGTATAGTATCCTGTTTTTGATTTTCTGAAGTGGCAGGAGGCGGGGTGCCATTTGTTGTAGGGGTTTTTGGTATTGAATTTGGAGAATTCCAATCATTCATATCAAAAGATTTTTTTATTGGATATTTGTTTAACTCTTCTTCTAAAAAAGCTTTTTCTTCATGTAATCTTCTTGCATCAGATTCTATTTTACTTTTTTGTTTTTCTTGTTCTTGAGTCAATCCACCATTAATTCTTTTATGTTCTAGTAGAGTGGCGTATACATCTTTTAATATATCTAGTGCCTTAATTGTATAGTGTAGAGCCTCAAGATTATTCAACATCTCTTGGTCGTCGTTCATATATAAATGCGGCATACTACCAATAGAACCTTGCGTTCTTTCGGTAAATCCACTTCCTGTTGTAATTGATGATATGTCAGAATAAGTGGCGGTTATGACATACTCCGGAACTTGCTTTTCAGGAGTGAGTAAAGAAGAATCCAATGGCGAGAGATCTGGAACATCTCCAGGGCTCTCTATCTTAATGGAGGATGATGAACCACTTAAAGAGTGGGGTGTGGTACTTCCTAGATTCGGAGGAGTTCCCGGGCTCTCTATCTCAGAATCACTTAATTTGGGAGGAGTTCCCGGGCTCTCTATGGAGGATGATGAACCACCTAAAGAGTCGGGTGTGGTACTTCCTAGATTCGGAGGAGTTCCCGGGCTCTCTATCTCAATGGAGTATGGTGATTGTAGCTCCATTCCCGTGAGGAGGGGCGCGGAACCTTCCTTTTTTTCTATTTTAATGGGTGATAGTTGGAGAGGTGTATTTTCATCTGTATTTTCTATATCACTGGAGCCTATTTCTGGATGGCTTGGAAGTCTTGTTCCAATAACTCTCGGTGGTGTGTTGGGGGTCACTGGAGTTAGTGGGCTTCTGACCTCAGCTCCTTCTGCTATAACGGCTGCGCTAGTTGAAAGTAGAGCTATTTGAAGAGAGGTGCTAAATATTTTATTGTAATATCCATTGCCCTTAGATTTTTTGTCAAATATAACCATAAGTACCTCCTCCTCTATTTTCCGTTTTTTAATATAATCACCCACAATCTTTTGCAAGACGGGAATTTAGAATATAACCCTTAAGAAGTTTTGACAAGTCTTTTTTATTTGTTTTGTAAAAATAATACACCCTAGGTGTTTTATAGATTGATTTTAATTTTTAATTTTGTAAAAAGGTCATTTTTTATGTGCTTTTTTTGAAACAGTTTATATTCCTATTTTTGCTTCTTTATGTTAGAATGAATTTTTTAATCAAATGCTGTATAGAAGGGGGTTATTATAGACATTCATCTTTTTCAAAATGATTTGCCTGAAGGGTTTGTTTTAGAGGGCGATATCGCTATAGATACTGAGACTATGGGTCTTAAGCTAAAGAGGGATAAATTATGCTTGATTCAAATGTGCGATGAATCGGGTAAGGTTTGTTTGGTACAATTTCCGGATAGAAATTATTCTGCGCCAAGGCTTAGGTCTTTGTTGCTGGATAAGACGAGAACAAAGATATTCCATTTTGCGAGGTTTGACCTTGCTGCTATAGAATATTACCTTGGAATAACTCTTGAGAATATATTCTGTACTAAGATTGCTTCTAAGCTTGCACGTACTTATACGGATTCTCATGGTCTTAAAGATTTATGCAGGGAACTTCTTGCTGTGCAAATTTCAAAGCAGCAGCAATCTTCTGATTGGGGGGGGCATAATTTATCTTTTGATCAGCAAGAATATGCGGCTAAGGATGTTTTATATCTTCATAAATTGCGAGATAAGCTTGCAGATATGCTCAAAAGGGAACATAGGTTAGAGCTTGCTAAGCAGTTATTTGCCTTTTTGCCAGCAAGGGCTCACTTAGATATAATAGGTTGGGAAGATGTCGATATTTTTGCTCATGGATAGGTGTGATTATGAATGAATTAGCGAAGGTTATGATAAAATCTGAGGCTGAAAGTCTTGATTTACTTGCCAAAAATATACCATCAGATTTTTCAAAGCTTGTTAATAGAATAGTTTCACTAAATGGCAGGCTTATAATTTCTGGTATAGGGAAAAGTGGTTATATAGCAAGAAAAATAGCAGCTAGTTTTGCTTCAACTGGAACTCCTGCATTTTATATTAATCCTGCGGAGGCTAGTCATGGCGATCTTGGAATGATAACTGAGAATGATATAGTTATACTTCTGTCAAACTCAGGGGAGACTAAAGAAATATTTGATATAATAAATTATTGTAAGAGGTTTTCTATAGAGATAGCTGCTATGACTATGATGAATGACTCAACCCTTGCTACTGCATGTGATTATTTGCTTAATATTCCACTTACTAAAGAATCTTCAAAAGTTTCCGCTCCTACTACCTCTGCTCTTATGATGCTTGCGCTTGGTGATGCTCTTATGATGTCAGTTTACGAACAAAGAGGGTTTACAGTTGATGATTTCAAAATTTATCATCCTGGTGGAAAAATTGGTGCCAAATTACTCAAAGCAGCAGATTTAATGCACAGAGGTCCAGATCTTCCTGTGGTTTTAAGAAGTACAAAAGCAACTGATGTTATAATAGCTGTTACGAAATATAGGCTTGGTTGCGTTGTGGTTATGGAAGATGCAGAGGTTATTGGTATAATAACTGATGGAGACCTTACAAGGCATATGAGTGAGGATATAGTAAAATTATCAGCTGCAGATTTAATGACCTCATCTCCTAAATGTATATCATCCGATACATTTGCTAGTGAGGCTCTGGCTAGAATGAATAAGTCGTCCATCACATGCCTTTTAGTTGTTGATTCTGGCAAGCTTCAGGGAATATTGCATATACATGATATTTTAAAAGCTGGGGTGGAGTAGTCGGTTTATGTACAGAAGGAATGTGAGGATCTATAAAGCTATATCTATTGGAGCTGTCGGGTTGGTGCTGCTTTCCATAATTTACATCCTCCTTTCTGAGCCTAATGATAAAGTGGTTGAATCATCCCAAGGCGGTACAAAGGGTTCTATATCAATAAAGAAATCCGTACTTAATGGAGCTGATGAAAATGGCAATATTTATGTTATCAAATCCAAAGAAGTGCAAAAAAAAGAAGCTAATTTATATGATTTGATAGATATATCTGGTTTTTATAATTTAGGGAAAGCTGGTCTTGATATGATAGCAAACTTTGGAATACTTAATGATCAAAGTAAGATATTGCATTTAAGGAAAGATATTACTTTAGAATATTTGGGATATAAGCTAAAATCCAATGAAATGGATCTGAATCTTTCTGATATGTCTATATATAGTAATGATCCAGTTTCTGTGGTTTACGGTGGATCTGAAATATCAGCCGGTTCTTTTGCGGTAGATAATTCAAAGAAGATTATTCATTTTAAGGGGAATGTAAAAACTCATGTTAAGATTTCTGACTTTAAGTAAAGTCTTGTTTTCTATTTTTCTATTTTTCTTTTGTTGGCATTTATCAATAGCCGAAAAGCCTGAGGATTTTATAATTAATGCGGATGATCTTTTTGTTGATAAAGAATCTGGTAATTCTAGATTTATGGGTAATGTGATAATATGGTTTGATAATGGTATAGTTATTGAAACTAGTGAGCTTTTAGTGAATATAAAAGAAGATGGTAAAAAAAGAGACCTTGAGAGAATAATTATTCCAACATCTGTAAGAGCTGTTAAATTTGAATCTTGTGCGAGTGAAACTCCTGAAATTACTTTAATAGCTGGTAATGCTGAATATATAGTAGAAAGTGCCGAGCTCCATTTAGGTGGGGGGATATATATGCAAAAAAATGAAAATCTGGTAAAATGTGAAAAATTAGTGTATTACACCAAGATTAGCAAAATAGTTACTAAAAAAAAATGAAAGATCAAAATGAGATACCAGATGGACTGGTTGTAGACAAACTATGCAAAACTTATTCTAATAGGTCAGTTGTTAGTGGTGTGTCAATGAGGTTAAAGCCAAATGAGGTTGTTGGACTTTTGGGGCCTAATGGAGCTGGTAAAACAACTTGTTTTGGTATGATAGCGGGGCTTACAAGAGCAGATTCTGGTACTATGTATTTGCATCAACAGAACATTACGCATTTTCCGATGTATATGAGGGCTAGAATGGGCGTTGGATATCTTCCACAGGAATCTTCTATTTTTAGGGGTCTTTCTGTTGGGGATAACATAATGGTTGTTTTAGAGGCTATCTATACAAATCTGGAGGATGCGGAAAAACGTTTAGATGAATTGCTTGCCGAATTCTCTATTAGCCATTTGAAATATGTTCCTGCAGTAGCTTTATCTGGAGGGGAGAGGAGGCGCCTTGAAATAGCAAGAGCCCTTGCTAGTAATCCTAAATTTATACTTCTTGATGAGCCTCTTGCGGGTATAGATCCTGTTGCAGTTAGTGATATAAAATATTTAATTTCCCACTTAAAGGACAAACATATAGGCGTTTTAATAACAGACCATAATGTTAGGGAGATGCTTGAGATAGTAGATAGGGCATATATCATGTACGACGGTAAAGTTCTAATGGAGGGTACTCCTTCTGAGATTATCGCCCATGAAAGGGTGAGGTCTGTATATTTGGGTGATGGCTTTAGGATGTAGGCTGGAGTCCTGATAAAAAAACAACATCCCACACAATTCTTTCTATTTTTTTAGATATAAAATTCTCATTTTGCTGCATTTTTTCAGATTTTATGTTCAAATATCTTAATAATCAAGAAAATGAGAGATAAAATGTCTAAATCCCAGAATGATAAAAACGACGCTTTGATAACTGCGGCTAAAAATGGGGATATTGA
>JAGOJE010000185.1 GCA_017995275.1 Rickettsiaceae bacterium
AAATCCCTATAGAAAATTCTACTGTAAAACATTAGACAATAAGTTATGATAAGCAGTGGTAAATAATTTTCCTTGTTTGATTTTATTGCGCTTATGAATGAATCTCTACCAAAAACACTTTTTCCATTTATAGGATACTTTTTAAGGCCACATAGGGTTGTTGTTTTTCTTTTTATTCTACTATCTATAGCAGCTGGTTTCTGGGGGCCTTTTAATAGTATACTGATTAAGCAGCTTATCAATTTGCTTCCGAATGTTGAGAACGGGGATGGTTCTGTTTTGATTTTACCTGCAACTTTAATCGTTATAAATTTTATCATTTTTGATAATTTTACATGGCGCATTTGGAATTATATCTGTGATAAATATGTACCCATAATACAAAATAAAATTATTGCTGAAATGCTAGATTACACATTATCTCATTCACATAATTTCTATCAAAACACTTTATCAGGGAAAATTTCAAAGCAAATTACAAATTTGGTTGATGGTATTACCAGAATTATAACATTTACGTCGGCAAATTTTTTAAGAGGTTTTTCATTATTAATCACTGCATTTATAGCAAGTTACTTTGTTAACCCTATCTTTTGTTTCATCTTAGTTAGTTGGTTTGCCTGCTTTGCTGGGTTTAGTATTTCGATGTCCAAAAAGCTGGTTGCTTTATCAGACGAATTGGCAGATGCAGAATCTATTGTTGTGGGTGAGTTAGTTGATTCTTTGTCTAATCATAGCAATGTGCGTATTTTTTCACAAAAAACATATGAAAATTCAAGGATGACGCCATTCTTACGTAAGCAGCAAAAAGCTTACACAAAAGCTAATTTATACTCAACCATTCTTTCGTCTATTCAAGGTGGTCTTATCGCAATCATGATGGCTTTTTCAGTTTTTTTCTTAGTTCATTTGTATGCAAAAGGGTTGATTACGGTTGGAGATTTTGCTCTTATTTTAGGCCTATCTATGGAAACAGGTCATATGATGTGGTATACAATGACTGAGGTTGATAAATTTAATGAAGCCTTTGGTAGATGTAAGCAAAGCTTGATGGCACTTATGTTACCACTAGAAATACTAGATAAGCCAAACGCTAGTACTTTGAATTGCACGCAAGGTAAAATAGCTTTTGATAATGTCAAATTTCATTACAAAGGTACTGAGCCTCTTTTTCAAAATAAATCTATCGAAATTAAAGCCGGTCAGAAAGTTGGGCTTGTAGGCTATTCCGGCGGCGGTAAGTCAACATTCGTTAATTTGATCCTAAGGCTTTATGACGTGACTGATGGCGCTATTTTAATTGATGGCCAGGATATTAGGGATATAACTCAAGATAGCTTGCGTAGCTCTATAGCTATGATCCCGCAGGATCCATCATTGTTCAATAGGAGCTTGATAGAAAATATTCGTTACGGCCGAGCAGATAGCACCGATGAGGAAGTTATTGAAGCTGCTAAAAAAGCTCATGCGCATGAATTTATTCAGAAGTTACCACAAGGGTATGATTCACTTGTTGGAGAAAGAGGCGTTAAGCTCTCTGGTGGGCAGCGTCAGCGTATTGCTATTGCCAGAGCAATTTTAAAGAACGCGCCAATTCTTATTCTTGATGAAGCGACAAGCCAACTTGATTCCGTTACAGAAAAACTAATTCAAGAATCTTTATGGGAATTGATGCAAAATAAGACAACGATCATCATTGCCCATCGGTTATCGACTTTGTTGAATATGGATCGCATAATGGTCTTTGACAAAGGTAAAATTCTAGAAGATGGTACTCACAGTGAACTTCTGGCCAAAGGCGGATTTTATAAAAAGCTATGGGATGCACAAGTTGGTGGCTTCTTGGGGGATGAAAAAACGGAGGATGAAGTATGAAATCTTCAGTAAATATTCAATACACATCTACCCCAGCAAGCGAAGATATCGATTTTCTAACCCAGAAAATTAATCAAGAGACACCTGAATTCGGCGAAGCTCATCCTTTCGCATTTTTTATAAGAGATGAGAAGAACCAAATCATTGCAGGCTGCAACGGTAGTGTGATTTTCGGCAGCATTTATACCGATCAATTGTGGGTACATCCGGCTCATCGTAAAAATGGTTTAGGCCACAAATTGATGGAGGCTGTTCATGATTATGGCCGCAGGTCAGGATGTCAGATCGCAACCGCATGCACAATGAGCTTTCAGGGTGCTTTAGGCTTCTATGAAAAATTAGGATATGTGATGGATTTTGAGAGGGATGGCTATAGGCAAAATTCTAGCTGCATTTTTATGAGGAAAGAGTTATGAACCCATTATTAAAACTTATAACTCTCGAACAAAACGCTCGCAAATTTGGTTTCGATTGGCCAGATCACTTTATGATATTGGATCAAATTATTGATGAATGTAGGGAGGTGCGTGAGGAGCTTGACAATTTTTCAAATCAAGAAAAGCTGGAAGAAGAAGTGGGTGATGTATTGCATAGCGTAATATCACTGTGTGTTTTCTCTGGGTTTAATGTGGAGGAAACTATTGATAAAACAAATGCTAAATTTTCTAGACGCATG
>JAGOJE010000186.1 GCA_017995275.1 Rickettsiaceae bacterium
GCAACTTGTTGCTCTTTATAATAATGAGTCCTTCGGACTGGGTTATTAACCTGGACCCCAGCTCTGCGGCCGGGGTGACACTGGAGGTTTTTAGGCCACCCTCGTGAATAGATACGTAGCTTGCTAAAGATGAGCTATATCTTCCCTATCTTAATTTCAAAGAAGCCATTCCTATAACTGCAAATAATAGTGCTATTATCCAGAATCTTATAACTACTTTAGATTCACTCCATCCGCTTTTTTCAAAATGATGATGCAAAGGGGCCATCTTAAAGATGCGTTTTCCACCTGTCATTTTAAAATAATATACCTGCAGAATTACTGATATAGTTTCTATAACAAATAATCCGCCTATTATGGATAGTAAAACTTCATTTTTGCTTATAACGCTAATTGTACCAATTGTTCCTCCAAGAGATAGGCTGCCTGTATCTCCCATAAATACCTCAGCTGGTTGTGCATTATACCATAAGAATCCTAGGCTTCCTCCTATTATTGCACCACATAAAATTGTTATCTCACCTATATCTGTTATATGAGGTATTTGAAGATATGTGGAATATATGTGATTACCAGATAGATAGCATATTATAGCAAAACAACCGGATACTATAGCTATTGGAACTATTGCAAGGCCGTCAAGCCCATCAGTAAGGTTAACGGCGTTGGAGGAGCCAATTATTACTAACATAGCAAACGGTATATAAAAATACCCAAGATCAAGTGTAAGATTTTTGAAAAATGGAAATAGAAGCTCATGATGAGCTGAGCATTTTTGTATGGCGGTGCATGCAAGAATCGCAACAATTAATTGGACAGCAATTTTTTGTTTTCCAGATACGCCTTTGTGGTTGTTTTTTATAACTTTCAAATAATCATCAAAAAACCCTAGTAAAGCATAGGATATCATTACGAATAGTGATATCCATATATAAGGATTTTTTAAATTTGCAAATAACATGGTTGAAATAAGAACAGAGCCTATTATCATTATACCTCCCATAGTAGGTGTGCCTTTTTTTAAGGCGTGGCTTTCTGGCCCATCTGTCCTTATTGGTTGTCCGAACTTTTGGCATTTTGATAAATATCTAATTATAGCTGGTCCGAAAATGAAGCATAAAACAAGGCTAGTGATGGTGCTAAGTGCTGTTCTGAATGAGATGTAATGCATCAAATTAGTCAGATGTGGGTTATTTATATGTGGTAATATTATATTGTAGAACACTTTATTTCTCCTTTTGTTTTGTTAAGAAATCCACCACAGATATAAGTTTTGTGCTTTTGGATCCTTTTAATAATATGATACTTGGTTTTGTAATGAGATTTTCGATTTCAGATTGTAGATGCATATAATCCCTAAAATGCTTCGATGATATTTCTTCTTTTACTTCTTCAAAAAGATGAGCCATTAATGGTCCAACGCTGTAGAAATAATTCGCTCCGCTGTCTATAATTTCTGGTGCGAGGTTTCTGTGATATGCGATTTCATTTTCACCAAGTTCTCCCATATCTGCAAGTATTACTATCTTATTTGGATGTTCTATTTCTTTAAATGTAGCAAGAGAATATCTAACAGCGGCAGGATTAGCATTGTAACAATCATTTATTATCACGCATTCATTTCTACCTATTTCTGCTTTTATTTTTTCTCCCCTTCCTTTTACATGCTTAAGTTGCAAGATGCTATCGGCTGCTTTTTTAACATCTAATCCTAATATATCCACAAGAAGTAATGCTGCCGTCATATTAGTAGCTTGGTGCAAGCCAGTTACTTCTGCTTTAGCCTTTATAATCTTTCCATTTATTCTAAATTCCAGTTTCGATTCATATCCGTCGGATTCGTATTTCACTAGATTAGCATCTGCATGGTTAGATCCAAAACTATATATATTCTCTCTCTTCAGTCGAGAAAATTCACAACAAGCTTCAAAATATGGATTATCTTTATATAAAATTGCTATGCCATTTTCATTCATTCCGTAGAAAATGTTAGATTTTTCTTCTGCTATTTCAGCTGCAGATCCGAAATGCCCTATGTGAACATCATATATATTTGTGATTATTCCAATATCGGGTTTTACAAGTTCTGCAAGTGGCCTTATTTCGCCTTTATGATTCATTCCCATTTCAAATATTGCAAATTCTACATCATCTGGCATAGATGCAAGATTTAATGGAACGCCTATGTGATTATTGAAATTTCCTCTGCTTACGAAACTTTTTCCAAAGTTTTTGAATATATGATACAAAATTTCTTTGGTTGAAGTTTTACCTGCGCTTCCTGTAACACCTATAAATTTTGCTTTTGATTTTGCCCTTTTATATGAAGCCATCATATGCAAAGCTTTTTCAGAATTGGGAACTATTATTATTCTGTCATCAATATTATTTGAGATTTGCTCTGCTATAACGCAGGATGCACCATTTGCCAATGCTTGTTCTATATAATTATGGCCAGCCCCCATTGCTATGAATATGTCTCCAGGGAGAATGTCATTAGAGTTAAAATGGACGATATTTCCACTTGCCTCTGTTTCAATTTTTAGA
>JAGOJE010000030.1 GCA_017995275.1 Rickettsiaceae bacterium
GGGAAAAATTATCACAGAAGGTCGATATAAATTGGAAGGACGAGAGTGGTTTAACGCAACTTCATTATGCTGCAAAATATGGTGATGTTTATGGTTTAGGAAAGTTATTAGAAAATGGAGCTAATCCTAACTTGCAGGATAAATACGGTTGTACACCACTTTATTATGCTGCACTATATAATCAAGTGGATATTTTGGGAAAATTATCACAGAAGGTCGATATAAATTGGAAGGACGAGAGTGCTTTAACTCAACTTCATTATGCTGCAGAATATGGTCAGGTTGATGTTTTAGGGAGGTTATTAAAAATTCCTGGAATAGAAATAAACTCCCCGGCTCAAAATAATTATACTCCTTTAGGTTGTGCAATATGGTATGGTCATGTTAAAGCAGTAGAGATTCTTATAGAGCATGGCGCTAAAATTGATCCTACTAAAGAAAATGAGACTATTGAAGATAAAATAGCATTTGTAAGAGATCTTATTCAGGAGAGTGATGATGGGTCTCTTAAAGAGAAATATGGTGATATAATTAAAATTTTAGAGAGCCGAAGTGGTCTTGTTTCTGAGTTTAGCAAGGGTGATGAAGAGGTCTTTAAGGAAGCTGGGAAATTACTCTCTCAAAAAATGGCTGCTACTGATAATGCAAATATTCCATATGTTCAGGAAAAGCCAGAAGGGATCATAAAAGAAGAGTCAACCTCCAGAAAAGGGTTGTCTCAATGAAAAAGCAGCTGATAATGTGCCTTCATCTAGATAGTCTAATTCTCCGCCAACTGGAATACCGCTTGCAAGGCGTGAAACATGTAATCCAAGGCCTTTTAAATGCTCCATAATAAAAAATGCTGTAGTTTGCCCTTCAATTGTTGCATTTGTTGCTATAATTACTTCATTTACGGAAAGTTCTTGGCATTTGCGTATTAGCTCTGGAAGTCTTAGCAATTCTGGTGACATCCCTCGTGCTGCAGATAAAGCCCCGCCAAGGACATGGTATCTGCCTTTAAAAATCCCGCTTCTTTCCATAGCCCATAAATCAGCAACGGTTTCTACAACTGCAATAGTGGTGTCGTCCCTCGATATGTCTGTACATATATCGCAAGGGGCTATATTACTTAGATTTCCGCAGCTGTAGCAGGATGAAATGTTTTCTTCTACCGAAGATAGTATATTTACAAGATTTTTTATTCTCACTTCTGGATCTTGCAATAAGTGCAAAACTATACGCCTAGCAGACCTCTGCCCAAGTCCTGGGAGTTTCGAAAATAAGTAAATTAGCTGCTCTATTTCGTTAGTTTTCATGATTTAGAATGGTAATTTAAACCCTGGAGGTATTCCCATACCGCTGGCCATGTTAGACATGGAACTATTAGAATCTAGTTCTGCTTTTGTAACTGCGTCGTTATAAGCGGCGATGATCAAATCTTCTAATATTTCCTTCTCTTCTGGCTTTAGTAGGGAGGGAGAAATCTCTATTTTCTTCATTTCCATTTTACCATTTATGGTAACGCATACCATATTCCCTCCAGCCTTTCCTTCATACTCAGCTTTGGAGAGTTCTTCCTGCATTTCTTGCATTTTGCGTTGCATCGTTTGTGCTTGTTTCATCAATTGATTAAAGTTGACCATAATTTTCCTACCTTAATGATATATCTGTTATTTTTGCATCTTCGAAGGCTGATTTAATCATCTTCCATTCTTGAGATTCTAAAAATTCCCCTTTGGCTTTTTCCTTTAAACTGGGGAATGAGTTATCACCTGCGATAATAACATTCCATTTTTCTCCTGTCCACGAGAATAACACTTCCGCAAGCGTTTTATTTAAAGCTTTGTTAGCATCTTCTCCGGATATTTCAATATTATGAGGTTTAGTGACTTTTACATTCACTTGATTGAATAAATAATAGAATAATTCAAACTCTTTTATATTACGTAAATGTTTCAGAAGCTGGAATATAAAATCCGGTCCTATATCTATACCTTTCACTTTTCTTATAGGATCTATTTTGAGAATTGCTGTCGTTGTTTTAGCTATTGCGCCTGGGTAAACCTTCTTTTAAAGCATTCTCTACGACTGACTTTGGCGTAGGGAGCGAAGATGCATATATTGCTTTGATTGCTACCATTTCGGCACATAGTTGTTGGTTATGGGATGTTTTTAATTCTATTATCCCCTTGGAAAAAATTTGCCATAATAAAGTTAGTCGCCCTAAAGTAACTTTTGCTGCCATAGAGGATATATTATCGTGATGGCAAGAGTAAGTGGCTAGCTTGTATTTATTTATAATTTTTACTTTACTCATATAGCCTATCAAATCTACTATATCTTCAAAGAATGATATCAAATCTGCACTTAGAACATAAACATCTTCAAGTAGTTTTATTGCAGATTCAGCATCATTTTCTATAACGTTTTTTAAGAAGATTGTCACTATATCTAAAGATGCTGCCCCAACCATTTTGCTTACAAGCTCAAGATTTACAATGCCACCACTTTGGTGAGATAAAGAAGAAGCTTGATCTAACATGGAGATCGCATCTCTAGCAGAACCATCAGCTTTTAGAGAAATTAATTCTATTGCATCATTCTCAAACTTTATCCCCTCTTTTTCACTTATTTTCTTTAGAAGTGAGGAAAGTTCCTCTGTTGTTAGTCTTCTTAAGTCAAACCTTTGGCAGCGAGATAATATAGTGAGTGGTATCTTGTTTATTTCAGTTGTGGCGAATATAAATATAACATGAGATGGTGGTTCTTCTAATGTTTTCAAAAGCGCATTGAAAGCACTTTTAGAAAGCATATGAACTTCATCTATTATAAAGACTTTAAATTTCCCCATTAGAGGTTTATATTCTACCCCTTCTATTATAGTTCTTACATCATCTACACTTGTGCGGCTTGCAGCATCTATCTCTAATATATCTGGATGGTTTAAATTATGAGCGCTTAAGCAATTTTTACACTGTCCACAGGCTACAACTTTCTGTGAATCGCCTTTTAGGTCGGTACAATTTATTGCTTTTGCCACGATTCGTGCTGACGTCGTTTTTCCTATTCCCCTAGTGCCTGAGAATAAATAGGCATTTGCAATTTTATTGTTCAATATAGAATAGCTCAAGGTTTTTGCCAGCACCTCCTGCCCAACTAAATCCGCGAATTCTAAAGGTCTGTACCTGCGTGCTATTGGTATGTAAGAATCTATCATAGTTTAATTAATTCTCGTTATTTTGTTTAATAGGTATAGCAAAGATATAGCCGTGCTATCAAGGATTATTTTTTTTACTATCAGAATGGTGAAGTTGATAATTAAGTTCGGCTCCGTAAATGAATAACATGCTAATTATATAAAAGAATAGCATTGTAACTATTATGCTTCCAAGTGAGCCATAAACCAAGCTAAATTGTCTGTAGTAAATAAGATAGTTTGAGAGTAGGTGACTGCTTATCATCCATAAAATCATCGTAACTGCTGCTCCTGGAGCTACTTCTATCAGTTTTATTTTTTTATTAGGTAAAATACAATAAAAAATACATACAGTTATAAATAGCAATGTCCAAATGAATATATATCGGAATTGGTTTAATGTTGTAATGTAACTACCAAGTATGACCGCAATTTCAGGAAATTTATTTAATGCTGCTGGTACGATTACTAGCAAAAACATTACAAGATATATCACCAAATTTATGATAATGAATTGTATTATGCTCATAAATCTGCGCATTAAATAAGGTGGTGGCGTGCTTATATGGTAAACCCTGTTGAGTATCGTCCTCATGCCTTCTACAAAGGATGACGATGTCCATATCGTTCCTATTATAGCAAGTGTCATAAGGCTAGCAGGTGGAGCTTTTACCAATTCCTCTACTCTGTGTTTTATAGATTCAGTAGCGTTGGAAGGGAGGCTCTGTATCATAAAATCTACGAAATTAGAGCCAAGTTCAGAAGTGCCCAAAAAGCTTGTCAGAGCTAGAAAAAAAACTATGAATGGAAAGAAAGATAGAAGAACTAGGAAAGACATATATCCAGCATGTTCAACACCATCATGCTGAATTGTTTTTTCTAGCGCTTTCCAAAAACATAATAAACATTTTTTCATAGTGACTGGGTATTTTATGTCGAAATATTTGAAGCCTTTAACTCCACAAATTTTTTACCTTATCAAAAAATCCTTTCTCATTATTACTTATAGATAATTCTTTGTCTAGTTCTTCTAGTAATGATGTAGCTTTTGTGCTTAAATTTTTTGGTACATCGACTAAAATATGCACATACATGTCTCCTCTTTGAGAAGACCTTACCTTGCTCATGCCTTTGTCCCTGAGTTTTAGGCGGTCCCCATTCTGTGTTCCTTTTGGAATTGTGAGTTTTACTGTCCCGCCTTCTATTACGTCTACTTCAACATCGCCCCCAAGAGCTGCTTTCGTGAAGCCTATTGTTAGTTTTGAGTGTAGATCTGCCCCTTCAACTTTAAACTTTTGATGAGATGAAACAGAAACAAATATATATAAATCTCCAGCAGCTCCGCCCCGTACTCCTGCTTCTCCTTCTCCAGAAAGTTTAATTCTTGTGCCGTCTTCTATGCCTGCTGGAATTGTTACTTTTAGAGTTTTCTTTTCGTGATGTCTGCCACTTCCATGGCATTTTTTACATGGGTTTTTTATGGTTTTGCCAGTTGCATTACAATGTTGGCAATGTTGTTCTAAAGTGAAAAAGCCTTGTTGTATTCTGGTTACACCACTCCCGTGGCAAGATGTGCAATCACTATACCCTGAACCATCAGAACTTCCCTTGCCTTTGCAAGAGTCGCAGCTTATAGATGTTGAGAAGGATATATTACTATCAGTACCTTTAAATGCCTCTTCAAGAGATATATTGATATTGTATCTTAAGTCGGAACCGCGAATTTCTGTAGGCCTTCTTCCGTTACCTCTACCGCCACCTCCCATAAAATCATGGAAAAAGTCAGAGAATATGTCCTGGGCAAATCCACCTTGATGGAAGCCTCCATGGCCTCCGCGATTTCCCGCTCCTGCGCCGCCAGATGTAAATGCTTGATGTCCAAACCTATCATAAGCAGCACGCTTTTGCTCATCCTTCAAAACATCGTAAGCCTCGCTTAATTCTTTGAATTTTTGCTCGGCTTCTTTATTCCCTTTGTTTTGATCTGGGTGATATTTCATTGCAAGCTTGCGGTATTCTTTTTTTATTTCATCAGGGGTAGCTGTTTTGGATACCCCTAGAATCTCATAATAATCTCGTTTGGACATCTTTGTTTCTTTAACCCTGGACTATTTCTTGCTTAAATCTTCGTAGTCGGCATCTACAACCTTGCCTTCATCGGGGGCTGATTCATTGCTGCCAGCTCCTGCAGATGTGGCTCCTGATGAAGAATCTCCGGCTACGTTTGCAATTGCCATAGCAGCAGACATTAATTGCTCAGTTTTTTCTTTTAACTCTTCAAGATTTTCGCTATCGATAACAGCTTTTAGATCGGCAATAGCCTGCTCTACAGTGGTTTTTTCATTAGCTCCAATTTTGTCAGCATTTTCTTTTAGCGTTTTTTCTGTGGAATGAATTAATGCATCAGCGTGGTTACGTGCTTCTATAACCTCTTTACGCTCGCGGTCTTTTTCTGCATTAGCTTCCGCATCTTTGACCATTTGCTCTATTTCGCTTTCGCTTAGGCCGCCAGATGCTTGAATTGCAACTTTCTGCTCTTTGCCGCTAGCTTTGTCTTTTGCAGACACATGCACTATACCGTTAGCATCTATATCGAATGTAACTTCAATCTGAGGCATTCCTCTAGGAGCATGGGGTATTCCTTCCAAATTGAATTGTCCAAGTAGTTTATTATGAGCAGCAATTTCGCGCTCTCCTTGGAAAACTCTTATAGTTACAGCATGTTGATTATCTTCAGCTGTTGAGAACACTTGGCTTTTCTTTGTTGGAATTGTTGTGTTGCGATCTATCAATCTTGTGAATACTCCTCCCAGGGTTTCAATACCTAGTGATAAAGGAGTTACGTCTAGAAGAAGAACGTCCTTCACGTCTCCTTGTAGCACTCCAGCCTGAATAGCAGCTCCAAGAGCAACAACTTCGTCAGGATTCACTCCACGATGAGGTTCCTTGCCAAATAATGTTTTTACCGTTTCCACAACTTTTGGCATTCTTGTCATTCCGCCAACTATAACAACTTCATCTATGTCAGAAGTTTTAAGTCCTGCATCTTCTAATGCTTTATTGCAAGGCGCAATCGTGCGATTTATTAAGTCTTCAACTAAGGACTCAAGTTTTGACCTTGAAAGCTTGATATTTAGATGTTTAGGTCCTGTGCTATCAGCTGTAATATAAGGAAGATTTACATCCGTTTGTTGAGTGGACGACAATTCCTTCTTAGCTTTTTCTGCAGCTTCTTTTAGGCGTTGCAGAGCTAGAGGGTCTTTTTTCAAATCTATACCAGTGTCTTTTTTGAATTCATCTACTAAGTAGTTTAAAACTCTTGTATCAAAATCTTCACCACCAAGGAATGTATCTCCATTAGTCGATTTTACCTCAAATACGCCATCACCGATTTCTAATATTGAAACGTCAAAAGTACCACCACCAAGGTCGTAAACAGCTATAGTTTTTGACCCATGTTTGTCAAATCCATAAGAGAGAGCCGCGGCTGTTGGTTCATTTATTATACGTAGCACATCAAGCCCAGCTATGCGTCCTGCATCTTTTGTGGCTTGACGTTGAGCGTCGTTAAAATAGGCTGGAACGGTTATTACAGCTTGTGTTACTTTTTCTCCTAAATAATTTTCAGCTGTTTCTTTCATTTTTCTCAATATGAAAGCGCTTATTTCACTAGGGGAATGTTTTTCGTCTTTTACTTCTACCCATGCATCTTTATTATCTGCTTCTACTATTTTATAAGGTACTAGATCCTGATCTTTTTTTACCATAGGGTCAGAAAAGTTACGCCCAATAAGACGTTTAATTGCAAATAGAGTGTTTTTAGGATTTGTTACCGCTTGTCTTTTTGCAGGATCCCCGATTAAAACTTCATCGTTATCTGCAAATGCCACCATGGATGGTGTTGTGTTCATACCTTCTAAATTCGGGATTACTTTTGCCTCCTTTCCTTCCATAACTGCAACGCAGGAGTTGGTGGTTCCGAGATCTATTCCTATTATTTTAGCCATGTTATACCTACTTTGAATTGTTTAACTTTTATCAGGGTTTACTTCCCTTATGAGTTTTGATATAGTGACTGCTCTTTCTTTTTACAAGACCAAAGCCAAAAATTTTTAGGAGAAAATATGCCTACTTTCATTCGTTTTATCAAAATTGTTCTTATAATCTCAGGTTTTTTTTCAAATTTTGCTTTTGCTGAAATAAGTCCAGATGTGCTTTCTAAAACAAAAAAAGCAATAGTTACAATAGAGGCTAGAGTTTCTGTGTCTGCTTATGCAAGGCTTGGCAGTTGGATGGGGACAGGCTTTGTGGCGGATAAGAAAAACGGTATCATAATTACTAATACTCACGTAGTTGGTAGGGGGTCTATAGGTAGTTACTTTGTTACATTCGATACTGGTCAGCAAGCGGAAGCGAAACTAGCATATTATGACATTTGGCAAGATCAGGCTGTTTTGAAAGTGAATTCTGCCGATATGCCAGAAAGTGCTCAGGAGATTTTGTTTTCTTCAGAAGAGCCAAAATTAGATCAGCAAGTTTTTATAATAGGCAATAATGAGGGAAAGGAGTTTTCTGTTCATAAAGGTTTTATTTCAAGTCTATATGCTATAGATGGCGACATGCCTCAGCATTCTTATGTTGTGAATCTAAATACGGCTGGTGGTTCTAGCGGTTCTCCAGTTATGAATGAAAAGGGGCAGGCAATAGCCTTAAACTATGGAGGTGGTGGAACTTTTGCTCTTGTTCTTAACGGTAAATATGTTAAGCGCGTTGTAGATGCAATAAAAAATAACAAACCTATAATTAGGAATCATATAGGAGTTATATGTGATCTATATTCGTTAGATAAAGCTGTAAAGCATCGATCATTTCCTAAAGAATTGATGGATAAATATATAAAAGATTTTCCAAATGCTAGGAATAAGGCTATCGTTGTCGATTATATAATAGCCGGAGCACCTGCTGCTCAGTACTTGAAAGCTGGAGATATAATATGGGCAGTTAATGGGAAGCCAATTTCTGCAAGCTTATATGCTCTAGACAACGCTATGGATAATGCTAGTGGTTCTATTAAGATTACATTCTATAGGGATGGTAAGAAAATGGAGGCCGAGATTGCTGTTTATAGTATAGAGCAGAACAAAGTCGCTAAAATGTTGAATTTTGCAGGTGCTACTTTCTTCGAATCGGACGATTATGTAAGTGCGAAATCTGGTATTCCTATGGGATCTTTAACTCTAGCTAATGTGCAGGCAGGTAGTAGCTTTAGCTCTATTCCTCTTAGTTTTACCCAAAATGATAGAAGCTTCTATAGAATTGCTATGCAGAAAATAGGTGGTTTTGAAACGAGGAAACTAGATGAGTTGATAAAAGTTGTGCCAAGCATAATAGAGCAAAAGTTTACTGTTGTTGAATTTAGGAACCATCAGCCATTCTTCCAAAGGTTCGAAAGTGCTTTGGTGTCTGACCATTCTGACCTGCTTAGTGATATAACATTAGATAGTATAGATACTAAGCCAAGAATATTAAGATATGACAGTGAAAAAATGGAGTGGGTTGCAGAGGACCTTTAAAGTTGGATAGTATCTATCCGGGAAGGGGGGGAGAACATATTGTAATACTGAGGTTTTTGCATGACTATCTACTATTTAGGTGAGCGGGAGATATATATTGATAAGATTGCTGAATTTATTGTGGCAAATTATCATTCAAAACTTTCTGACCTAAAAGTTATAGTTCCTAATACTCTTGCTTGCTTTGAGCTTCAAAAAGCTTTACTAAAGAAGATAGGCGTTGCTACTTTACTTCCGAATATAATGCCTATCAATTTTATCACTCAGGAGAGTGATATATCATATAATATTCC
>JAGOJE010000187.1 GCA_017995275.1 Rickettsiaceae bacterium
ACCTTATAGTTTCGTGTATGTATAGCACATATGAACGGACTCACGCCTCCATTGCCTTCTACACTAAGATTAATACCTTTCTTTAAAGCATCAATGGCTATCTTTACAATTTCTGGATCTTTTAAAGAACAAACATAACAAAATACAGACCCCCCTCCCTCATCTTTATAAGATGAATTTAAATCCACTTCATTCAACAATTCTAAAAAATCACCTTTCTTCCGAAGAGCAAAATCAAAGGCACTTACCCTATCTTTGTTTTGTATAAAAAGATTATGGGAGTTTTTTAATAGATCTTCAAATAAAATAGCGTTTTCACCATCTATAGCTTTCATTAACAATGTGTTCCCCTCACTGTCTTGGGCATCTATATTTGCACCATTTTTTATTAAAATCGAAAGAACTTTGCTATCATAAGAATCTGACATGAGATGGATAATAGGGTTACCATATTCATTTTGCTTATCAAGATTTTTACTTTTTTGGGATATTAGATCAATTAAATTATAAACATCATTAGATTTATTAGGAGAGGTTATGAGATATTCTAAGACAGTCTGTTTTTCATACATTTTCTCAAAATCTATATCAGTATCTTTTTCAACAAGCTTCAATGCAAGATCATATCTGCCTTTACAAACAAACTTATTAATCAATTCGGAGGAATCAATCTGACTCTTTTCTATCAACACATCTAATATGTCTTCCATTTTTTTCTCAATAGCAAGGTCAATAACATCCTTACCTTGGTACTTTATTGAAGTATCTATCCTTGGAGACTTCAATAGCTCTTTAACTACTTCAATATTATTAAACTTTACTGCCATATGAAGCGGGGACTCCCCTCCGGCGCTCAAAGCATTTACATCTAAGTCATCTCTTGTTAGTAATAGTTTAATAGCCCAAAGCCCACTATCCCCGAAACTACTAATAACTTGATGTAAGACTGTGTCTCCAAGAGAATTCAGTTCATTTACATTTAGATCTTGCCTTTCAAGTAGTAATTTATCAACCCAACCCCAATGCTCTCCATAACTAAAAGCCAGATGAAGTGGAGTTTCCAAACGGCTATTTTTCGCATTTATATCTATAGAATCTATAGCATTTTCAGAAATAAGTTTTGTTAAGAACTTCCTGTTCCCATCAGAAACAGCTAAATGCAATGGAGAATTTCCTTCGCTCAAAGAATTTGGATCTACACCAAGGTCAGTAAATCTCTTAAGCATCTCCATATTTCTAGCCTTAACAGACAAATTCATGAGCTTAGCACCTCTTTTTATAATATCTTCCCTGCTACTCTCATCCTTAATAAGAGTATCAATCATATTGTAAACAAGAGAAGTATATTTTGAATTTCCTTCGCTTAATTTTTTCATAGCATTCTCTAGCCCATCAACGCTGACTGGGTATTTATTGTAACTATTTACAATCTCACCATTAACACGAACTGGCACGAGCCCCATATCCTTGACTATTTTATCAAAATTCACATAAATGGCGTTATTTTCTTTTTTTAATTCTAAAAATTGTTGAACATATGCATTAATGCCTTCTTGAGTATTAGAATTTTCGATCTTTCCATAATTTACATCATGAGCAGAATAAGCTTCCTGACCATCTTTGTTTTTTGTTGTAATTATAGAAACAACATGGTTTCCAGCAATCAACCCAATTACCCTAGAATCCCTCATCTCAGATGGAACAGCACCAAAAAAGCCATTTCTATTTATATCACTTATATTAACTTTATGCATATTTGTAGACATTGCATCTCTGAGATGTTCCGTATTCTGAAATAACATAACCCTATAGAGAAAATTATTAGGACTCTTATAGTTTCCACTTTTATCAACTTGATTTATCTTTCTATTTAGTTTGTCAAAAAACTCTTTTGAAACTTGTTCTATATCAAAATTTCCATTTTCATCCATTCTCTTAGAAGCAAATCTCGCGAATTCTAACTCTAAACCAAAACACACACCAGAATTATTGAGAGAGCTATCAAAACGATTTATAAGATCATTTTGAGAAAAAACATCCTCATTTTTTACTGTTAAATCTATGAGTGCTTCTCCATCATCTTTGTTTAAATGATGCACTTTCTCAGAATCAAAAAAAATCACTTCACGCAAAACTGTATCATCAAATATACAACTCCGCATCTCCAGACCTTTTATAAGAGCATCTTCCAAAATTATTTTTGAAAAATCTATATATAAGTTTTTATTATTTGAAAAATTAAACTCTCCACACTTTAGCTCAAGATAGCACTCTCGTTTTCTTAGCTCTTCAGCTAAATTCAACGCCTCCCCTTCTGGAGCATTTGCTATAATTTCGTTGAGAATTTCTTGCGTTACTGGAATCATACCACCCTCATGGAATATATCATATCCCTCAAATTCTATCATAGATTATGTATTGCTAATAACTAATTAAAGTGTGGTGGCTTGTTTTTAATGTATAATGCGACTTCAAAGACACAATCCAGCATGATTACGCCT
>JAGOJE010000031.1 GCA_017995275.1 Rickettsiaceae bacterium
AGGATAAGGCAGATAGAAGCTAAGGCTTTAAGGAAGCTGAAACATCCAAGCCGTTCACGTAAGCTAAGAAGCTTCTTAGGTTCTTCAAAAATCACAGGCAATAACCAGAAGGAATAACTCTTCCTTTCTTCGGTAGCAAAGCCGGTTGTACAATCTCTTAAAACTACATCTCTAATTTACATAGTTAATATCCACAAAATATGTGGATAACTATGTGGAAAACATCTGTATAGTATGATTTTCCCCTTGTTAAATATGCCTCCTATGGTCTTTGCTTAAAAAAGAGGCGAGGGCCTTGTAAGCCTCATTCTTAGGTAGTTTGGGAAAGTGGTGGTAATTAACTAAATGGCAACAAACCTCAAATGAAAAATACAATCTCTGATCTGTGTATAACTAGAAAGACAACCAGTGGTGGATGCTACGCCCTAAAAAGAGGTTTATTGTAGGCGATAACTTTTGATTCATCTATAGTTATTGACTTTTTTCCAAAAATACTATAGTTTGCCTGAGATTCTTATGGCGAGTGTAGCTCAGTTGGTTAGAGCACCAGATTGTGGATCTGGGGGTCGCCGGTTCGAACCCGGTCACCCGCCCCATGTCTTGACAATTAGCCATCAATTTTCTTAAATCGTTGTTATTATGAAACCGACTGTTGCACTGGTTGGCAGGCCAAATGTAGGTAAATCTACTCTGTTTAACCGTTTATCTAAACGTAAAAAAGCTATAGTACATGATTTTGCTGGCGTGACCCGCGATAGGAAATATGCTGATGCATCACTTGGACCAATTGAATTTATTGTTGTTGACACTCCAGGTCTTGAAGAAGCAGAAGAAGGTTCCGTGGAACATGGAATGACATCACAAACGCTGCATGCTGTACAAATGGCTGATTTGGTTTGTCTTGTTGTGGATGGAAGCGTTGGAATCACACCAAGTGATAGATTTTTTGCAAATTTGATACGTAAAAATAATAAAAATTTCAGGTTAATAGTAAATAAATGCGAAAAAAATGCTGATTTGATGGACAACAGCTTTTTTAAATTGGGCTTTGGTGAACCTGTAATGATCTCTGCAGAACATGGTCTTGGTATGGCCGATTTATGTGAGGAAATGATAAAAGCATTGCCAGAAGATGAAGAGGCGCCGGAAGATCCATTTAAAAGTTCTAAAATTCAAATGGCAGTCGTTGGAAGGCCAAATTCTGGGAAATCTACATTTATAAATAGCCTGTTAAAAGAAAATAGATTACTTACAGGTCCAGAAGCTGGAATTACAAGAGATTCTATAGAGATAGAATGGGAATATAAGGACCAAAAAATCACTCTTATAGATACTGCAGGTCTTAGAAAAAAATCTAATATCAATGAAAGTCTAGAGAAATTATCTACTGCAGATACTATAACAAGCATAAAATATGCAAATACTGTAATTTTGATGCTTGATGCTACAAAAGCACTCGAGCAGCAGGATTTGAATATAGCAAATTTCATAGTAAATGAAGGAAGAGCGCTTGTTATAGCTGTTAATAAATGGGATCTTGTAGAAAATAAAAAGGCCTTTAAGGAAGAATTTGAATATAGATTAGAAGTAGATCTTTCTCAAATATCTGGCATAAATTACGTATGTTTATCCGCGCTTGATGGGCAAAATACCCATAAAGTAATAGAGAGCTGCCTATCAGCTTATGAAATATGGAATAAGAGGATTTCTACTAATATGCTTAATAAGTGGCTTGCTTATGCTACGGATCATCATCCACTTCCACTTCAGAAGAATGGTAGGAGGCTGAGAATCAAATATGCTACTCAGATAAAATCTCGTCCTCCTACATTCAAGTTTTTCTGCAATATAGCAGATGATATTCCGTTATCTTACAGAAGGTATCTACAAACATCTTTGAGACAGAATTTTGATCTTCCAGGCGTGCCAATGAGGATAGATTTTGTTACGAGTGATAATCCATATAAAAAGTGAGGAATATGAGAATATTCAATGTTGTGATGAATAGAGCGCTGGGTGGTCTCGAGCAGTCATTTCTAGATTACAATAAGGTTCTGGAAGAGAATGGTCATGGAGTTGTAAATATTACTAGCTCGCTTGCTAAACTAAACAAATTTGTAGATTCAATCAAACTGCCAAATTTATTTCCATGGTGCATTATCTCTAAGATTTACTTTAAACTGCTTGTAATGATTTATAAACCAGATGTTATAATCGTTCATGGTGGAAGGGCTGTAAATTTTGCTACTGCTTTCTATAAAAATTCTGCACCCGTGGTAGGAGTTACTCATTCATATAGTACAAAACATATCTTAAAATGTGATTATCTAATTGCTCTAGATGACTCTTTAAAAAAGCAAATGGTCGAAAATGGGTATGAAAAATCAAAAATTTTTATTACTCCCAATATGATAACTTCTGGAATTCAAAAGAATGTAAATATAGATAAAAAACTTGTAGTTATAGGTGCTATGGGGCGTTTTGTAGGGCAAAAGGGATTCAAATATTTGATTGATGCCATAAAAATGCTGAGTTCAAAAAAATACAATGTGAAATTGTTACTTGGCGGGTCTGGTGAGCTTGAGATGGAGCTTAAGAACCAGGTTATAGGTTTAGGAATAGAGAATTTTGTCGAGTTTGTTGGCTGGGTCAGTAATAAAGATAAGTTTTTTGATGAGATAGATATTTTTTGTATACCATCCACCTTTGAGACTTTCGGAATAGTTGCCTTAGAGGCTATGGCTAGAGGAATGCCTATAGTGGCTACGAATGCTTATGGTTTTGTGAATATATTTGATAATTATAAAGATACAATTATTGTTAATACAAAATCAAGTGATGAAATAGCACATGCTATAGAGGAGTTAATTCGTACTCCAAAGCTTGCATCTGAACTTGGTAGAAATGCTTATAAAAAAATCCTGGATAAATACGACGAAAAAATAGTCGGTGCAGAAATTTCTAGGATTTTAGAGAAAGTTACCACATTACTTTAGATTCCCTTTCCATTGTCTTTATTTTCTTTGCTGCGTGGGCTTGGTGGTGGCGGAGGCGCGATAGATTCTTCCGTAACAGAGCTTGCCAGTCTTTGAAGTGATTCTATTGGTGTCATTTCTAGAGTGGTGGGCCGCCCATAGCGTTTCTTCCAGCTAGTATTTATTCTTTCCAGGTCTTTTATTTTCTGTTCTTTAGTTCTGACTGGGCGGTTTTTCTTTTTTTCAAGCTTTTCTAATTCTTCTGTTGCAGCATTTTTGAGTTCAATTGTATCCGCATTTAAGTAATCCTTTTCTGCGGCATCCCAAAGATATTTAGAAGAGTTTGGGTTCGGTGGCTTTCTCAGAAGTCGTTTGATTCTCTTGTCATTTTCTGGAAGTCTTTTTTCTTTCTCTACTAGGGGACCCTTCCCTTTTTCATCTGACCACTTAATAACCATAGGCACCTCATTATTTTTATTAATAACATAACTATAATTGTATGGTAGTATGTATGTAAATTTATTTTGCTTAAAAAGCATTAGATAAATTTAAAGAGTGATTCAATTGCAACACGATCATATTCATAACGAGATTCAATTTATATCGTCAACCTCTATTATTGCGCTAAAAATATATTAAAAAATTCCCTTCAACTGTTTTATGTGGGATATAGTTGTGACATTGCTATCTTCTATGTTACTGTGCTGTGCACATACCATTTTTCCGAAGCCAAGTTTTATAGCTTCTTTTATTCTTACATCCGCGCCGTTTACTTTTCTAACTTCGCCAGATAGCCCAACTTCTCCAAAGAATATACTAGCTTCAGGAAGTGGTTTATTGAGCGCCGCAGAAATTAGTGCTGCAGCAACAGCAAGATCCATAGCCGGCTCTGTGATTTTTATACCTCCTGCTATGCTTAAATATACCTCATGAGAGGATAAATTAAGGCCGTATCTCACTGCAAGTACAGCAAGGATCATAGATAATCTATTCGCATCCCACCCAACTACAGATCTCCTAGGTGTTGGCATATTCGATGGCGCTATCAGCGCTTGTACCTCAACCAGTACGGGCCTTGAGCCCTCAATCCCAGCAAAAACACTAGTTCCGCTTACGTTAGACTCCCTCTCCATCAAGAAAAGTTGCGATGGATTTGAAACTTCTACAAGGCCAGATCCTGTCATTTCAAATACGCCTATCTCATTAACGCCCCCAAAACGATTCTTCATAGAGCGAAGTATCCTAAAGTGATAACTCGGATCTCCCTCAAAATACAATACAGTATCTACCATATGTTCTAAAACTTTAGGACCAGCTATCTGTCCATCTTTCGTAACATGCCCAACTATAAGCAATATTATGTCGTTCCTTTTTGCGTAATTTATAAGCTCATGAGCTGCAGCCCTTATTTGGGATACAGTTCCTGGAGCAGAGGAAAAATCCCCGGAATAAATAGTTTGTATGGAATCTATAACTACAAGATCAATGTTATTTTTTGCTGAATCAATTGTCGCTAATATATCATGAAGGTTTGTTGCAGCAAGTATTTGCCCACCTTGCGTGTTAAGACCAAGGCGGGAAGCTCTCAGTTTTACCTGATTGGCAGACTCTTCGCCAGTCACATATAAACATTTTACTCCACTAGAACTTAGCCTTGTTGTGAGTTGAAGTAGTAACGTGGATTTCCCAATTCCTGGATCACCACCTATCAATATTGCAGATGCTGGAACTAAGCCCCCACCAAGAACTCTGTTTAATTCAGATATCGGAGTTACTATGCGCATCCTTTCATTTATGAGATTGTCGAATTCCTCAACATTAAGTACATTGCCTGTTCTTGCTATAGTTACTTGCTGTTGCGAAACAACTTCTTCATTTATAGTTCCCCAAGATTGACAGTCAAAACATTGACCAGACCATTTTGAAGATATAGAACCACAATTATTGCAAATATATTGTTTCTTGGATTTAGACACCTTGTTACCACAAGAAGGAAAATAAAGAAATGGTGGAGACGAAGGGAATTGAACCCCCGACCCTCTGCGTGCAAAGCAGATGCTCTACCCCTGAGCTACGTCCCCACTAGAGATGACACATTCTATATATGACATTTATGCAAGTCAAGAGGAATATTTATAATATTTTCCATTAGATAGGTTTAAAATTAGAGATTATTGTGCTAATTTGTGCTTGCATAGCAATTAAAATAATGAGGAACAAAATGATAAAAAAAACAATAGAAGAAGACAGTAGCGAAAGCGAAGACTGGTGTAATGTAGATAGTGATTATGAAGGGGCTCCTATTGTTCGTCCTATTACTTCAGGAGTTGTGGTTTTAGAACCTGGGTTTGTTGTTGAGGCGGATGGCAATGTGTCTGATATGGATATGCCTAAAATGAGAAAAGAAGCAAGTGAACCAGATTTTCCTAATTTTGATAAAGAAGACTTTTTAGGATGTTATGACTTATTTTGTATACAATGGATTCCAGAAGAAGACATTAATGGGTATTATGATAATCCAGTTATTGATTGTTATTATGGCACAGCTGGATACGGACTATTTGCTTTAGCTCTTCTAGGTATATCATGTGGATACTGCGCTTTCCATAACAATGCAGAGTAGTTGTTACATAATTTTTTATTTAGAAGGCCCATTTTTTAGGGCCTTTCTATTTCTAGACGTCTAAATTTACAACATTAAGTGCGTTGGACTGAATGAAATCTCTACGAGGTTCAACAACGCTACCCATTAATGTTGAAAAGACCTCTTCCGCAGTATCTTGATCATGCACTTTAACTTGAAGCAATCTTCTTGTGGCTGGGTTTAGTGTTGTTTCCCATAGCTGTTCTGAATTCATCTCTCCAAGACCTTTAAAGCGCTGTATAGATAGCCCCTTCTTGCCGGCTTCTAATATTGCTACAAGGAACTCTGATGGTAAATGAATATCCATAGTTTGAGACTTTATAATCAGCTTTGCGGGTTCTTTAAACATTCCATCAAGTGCTGTGGAATATTTTGCAAGCTGCACAAATTCTGGAGCTTCGAGGTATAGTTTATTGAAGATATGAGATTCTTTAATACCTCTGACCAGTCTTGAAAATTCTACGCTTGTACCATGCGCTTCAGCTTTCCATGCGGTTTTATCTGGATCTATTGGTCTTGCAGCGAGTTTTTTTACAACTTCGTTAATCATGGATGGATTTTCAAACAAAGAATGATTTAAGCATCCACTTACCGCTATAGCTTCTGCTATAGTTGTGCAAATTTTACGTTTTACTTGTTCTAAAGATGTAGTAAATTTTTCTACCAGATTCGCTAGATTTACAAGTTCTTCCCCTTCTATGGACTTTGCTTTATTTTCAAATTTCGCATCGCCGGATACAGAATTAATGAGATATTCTTGTAATGCTTTTTCATTCTTTATATATAATTCGCTATTGCCGCGCTTTACTTTATAAAGTGGTGGTTGGGCGATATATAAATAACCACGATCTATTATTTCACGCATATGTCTATAGAAGAATGTAAGAAGCAATGTGCGTATGTGTGAACCATCAACGTCCGCATCTGTCATTATTATAATTTTGTGGTAACGAATTTTGTCCGCTGAGAAATCTTCGCTTCCTATCCCAGTTCCAAGAGCTGTAATTAATGTACCAACTTGCTCGGAAGATAGCATTTTGTCAAACCTTGCTCGTTCAACATTTAAGATCTTTCCTCTTAGTGGCAAGATTGCCTGATGTTTCCTATCTCTACCTTGTTTTGCTGTACCACCCGCGGAATCTCCCTCAACTATAAAAACTTCAGATTTTGCAGGGTCTCTTTCCTGACAATCTGCAAGTTTTCCAGGTAAATTAGAAATTTCAAGGGCTGACTTTCTACGAGTTAGTTCCCTGGCTTTTCTTGCCGCCTCTCTTGCAACTGCAGCTTCTATGATCTTACCTGCTATGTTCTTAGCATCTGCTGGATGTTCCTCAAACCATTGCATTAATTTATCATATGTTGCAGCTTCTACTACTGGCCTTACCTCTGAGCTAACTAGTTTGTCCTTAGTTTGAGAAGAGAATTTAGGGTCTGGCACTTTTACTGAAAGCACGCATGAGAGACCTTCTCTAGAATCATCTCCAGACAATGTTACTTTTGCTTTTTTGTTAAGCCCATTATCGGTTATATAATTGTTCATAACCCTAGTAAGAGCTGCTTTAAAGCCTATTACGTGAGTTCCGCCATCGCGCTGACGTATATTGTTTGTAAAACAAAGCAAATTTTCGTGATAAGAATCGTTCCATTGCATAGCTATTTCTACGCTAATGCCAGACTTCTCGTCATCAGAATTAAGGGATATTGTAGAGTGTAGAGCTATTTTGCTTTTATCTATATATTGTACATAAGCCTCTACTCCACCTTCGTACATGAATTCTATATCTTTAGGTTCTGTTGCTCTGTGATCTGAAAGTAATATGCGAACTCCGGAGTTCAGGAAAGCAAGCTCTCTAAGCCTATGTTCTAAGGTTCCAAAGTTAAACTCAATATTACTAAAGATATTTATAGAGGGATAGAATGTAACCTCGGTTCCTTTCTTTCCGTTGGCGGGACCCACCTCTGCTAGTGGAGCTTCTGCTTCGCCGCTTCTAAAGCGCATGAAATGTTCTTTGTTATCTCTCCATATTTTCAGGTCAAGCCAGTCTGATAAAGCATTTACTACAGATACACCAACTCCGTGAAGCCCTCCAGAAACTTTATAAGAATTCTGATCAAATTTACCACCCGCATGGAGCTGAGTCATAATAACTTCGGCTGCTGATACTCCTTCTTCTTCATGTATTCCTGTTGGTATACCGCGGCCATTATCTCTAACAGTAACTGAGCCATTTTCATTAAGGATTACTTCTACTAGGTCGCAATGTCCTGCTAAAGATTCATCTATCGCATTATCTACAACCTCATAGACCATATGATGCAGGCCTGAACCATCATCTGTATCGCCAATATACATGCCAGGGCGTTTTCTAACCGCTTCTAGCCCTCTAAGGACTTTAATAGAATCTGCGCCATATTCTTGGCTGGTGTTTTCAATATCTTTATTATCGCTCACTTAATTTCCTCTCCAAAAATCAACGAGCTAGAGTATATAAGATAAGTTTCATATTTTAAAGGAAAACTTACCAAAATGAATCTTAAACTCGAGAATTAATCTTTAAGATTGCGCTATTGCCTCAAAGATAGTAGTTTTGATAAAATGTTGCAATTTGTAAATATATTGTAGCACTTTGCGTTGTATTTTGATATAATGCCGACAACTTTAAGAATCATAGCGGCGTAATTATGGCAATCAAAATACATAGACCGGAAGATTTTATTGGAATGAGATCGGCAGGAAAACTCGCCGCTGAAGTGCTTGATTATATAACTTCCCACGTTGATGAAGGTGTTACTACTAATTATCTAAATGACTTATGTCATGAGTTTATAGTAAATCATGGCGCTATACCTGCTCCTTTAAATTACAGAGGTTTCCCCAAATCTATATGTACTTCTATAAATCATGTTGTATGTCATGGAATTCCAAATGACAAAAAACTTAAGAGTGGTGACATATTAAATATAGACGTTACCGTAATTCTAGATGGTTGGTTTGGCGATTCTAGCCGTATGTATTTTGTTGGTGAGCCAAGTATTAAGGCAAAGCGTCTAACTCAAGTTACATACGATGCTATGATGATTGGTATAGAGATGGTAAAGCCAGGAGTTTATC
>JAGOJE010000032.1 GCA_017995275.1 Rickettsiaceae bacterium
TTAGCTCCTAGCAGCAGGTAATATTATCTTTACCATGAGTCCATTAAGACTCCGGCTATCTTCTAGTACTATATTACCATTATGCCCAAAAATAATCTCCCTAGTTATTGTAAGACCAAGGCCAACACTCGCATTATCATCCAAATTACGAGATTTATCAGAACGGAAAAATGGCTTAAACACAAGCAGCTTTTCAGCGTCACTTATTCCTTTTCCGTTATCCTCAATGCAGATTAATATATTATCTCCATCTCTATGTATAGAAATTTTTACTAAAGTAGAATATTTTGCGGCATTACTCATTATGTTGCTAATAGCACGGAGCATAGCATTAGGCTTTATTTGAACGATCGCGACGGGGGAATTTTCTATTTTTATATCAAGCTCACTGCTATTGGTATATTTTATATTCTCGCTTAGCCATTTTGTTATATCTACTTCTTTAAATGACTCTCCCCCCTCACCCCTTACAAAGTCTAGATAGCTGCCTATCATATGTTCCATATTTTTTACATCCATCTCTATATCTTCAATGCCTTCCTGCTTAGGCATAAGAGCTGTTTGAAGTTTGATACGCGTAAGTGGAGTGCGAAGATCATGCGATATCATTGCAAGCATCTGGGTACGTTTTTGGATCTGACGCTCTATCCTCTCCTTCATTCTGATGAATGCAATACCAGCCATCCTTATTTCACTAGCCCCAGAAGGTTTGTATGGTTTTTCGCCAGGCCGCTCTCCTCTACCAAAGGAATCAGCAGCAGATGCAAGCTCAACAATGGACCTTATCTGATTTTTTGAGAAAATGAGAGACACGGTAAGAAGCAATATCGTCAGAGATAATATCCAAAGCACGAATATATCTGTGGTAGGATTTATGATTGGCTTTGATGCAAGCGATAATTCAAATATTCCTCCATTAATCTGAATTTCTATTATAATTCTACCATTTTCTGATAGATAAACATCTTTTGGCAAGGAGATTGAATCATCCAGCACGCGCCTGAATATTGCAAGCTCCTCTAGATAAGGATGATCTTTGCTTACTAAAGTTGCGGATGGAATGAATTTATAACCTATTTTAAATACATTTGTTAGACGTTTTACGTCTTTAAAGTTAGCATTTTCATATTCCATAACTATTAGGGATATCTGCTTTGCAACAGATGAACTTGTATATTCAGAAACATTGTACCAATGCCTTTCATAGAATATATAAATAGCTATTAGCTGCCCTATAATTGTAGGAATTGTAATTATAAGCATAAACCTAGCTAGAAGAGTCTTAGGAGCTAGATCACGAATAAAGTACGTAACCTTCGTTACGAATTGTTTGAAGATATTTAGGTTTTCCTTTGTCATTTTCTATTTTACTACGAAGTCTCACAATTTGCACATCTATTGATCTTTCATTAAGACCACCCATTTTCTTGGATAATTCCTCCCTAGAAATTGGCTTTTTATTACATTCTATCAGAATTTCTAACAATTTTTGCTCGGTGGAACTTAAAGAAATATTTTCTCCATTCTTTGTAAATTCTTTTGTATTCATGTTGTAAATAGAATCTCCAAATGAAAGAGTTTCACCTAATTTTTTGTTATATCCGTATATTTCTATCAAGTTTTTTGTACGCAGCAGTAACTCTCTTGGGTCAAAAGGCTTTGACATATAATCATCTGCACCAGATTCTAAACCCCTTACCCTATCTTCTACTTCTGATAAAGCAGTAAGCAATATTATAGGAACATGAACCTTATTACTCTTAATGCTGGCCGCAAATTCTATACCAGTAACTCCAGGTAGCATCACATCTAATATCAGAAGGTCAAAAATAAAATATTCCATATATTTTTCAGCTTCTATAACAGATTCAGCAACGGATACATAATATCCAGAACTAACAAGAAACTGCTTTAGAAGCTTTAGGATTCTGGTATCGTCATCCACGATCAATATATGCGGTTTTTCTTCTGTCATTTTCAAAACAAATATGTATTATACAAGCATGATTTTATTACATATTTATAGGAAAAATCAATGGCTATTGTACCAATTAGCGAAAGAGATGGTTATATATGGTTAAATGGCGAGTTTATAGAGTGGAAAAAAGCACAAATACACATCTTAACTCACAGTCTTCACTATGGTGGAGCAGTTTTTGAAGGAATAAAAGCATATAATGGAAAAATCTTTAGGCTTGAAGAGCATATCAACAGATTATTTAAATCTGCAGCTATATTAAAATACAGACCTGATTTTTCCAAAGAGCAGTTATGCAGGGCAGCTGAGCAGTTGCTCGTCTTAAACAATCTAAAAGATGCATATATACGCCCATTACTTTGGAAAGGCAGTCAGTCGCAAAGAATAAACAGCCCAATGCTTTCTATAAATGCTTCCATAGCAGCATGGGATGTTAGCTCATTAGAATATAGAAAGCCAGACCTCACATTATTGATAAGTACATTCCAAAAAGCATCTAACAAAGCTTTGCCAGCAAATTGTAAATCTTCTGCTAATTATCAAATGGCAGCGGTAGCTCAGCTTGACGCAATGGAAGAAGGTTATGACGATGCACTCTTACTCGATCAAGAAGGATTCGTTGCTGAATGCACCACATCCAACATCTTCTTCGTAGAAAAAGATAAATTATTCACACCTATTCCAGATTCTGCTTTAATGGGAATAACAAGACAAGCTGTTATAGAGATCGCTAAAAAAATAGGAATAAGCATTGAGGAAATAAGAATAACTGAGGAAGACCTTTCAAAATTCACAGAATGTTTTGTTACAGGTACTGCCATAGAGGTAAAACCAGTTACTTCTATAACATTATTAGACAAACAAAGGATAAGTTATAAAAACGATTCTATAACTCCAAAAATAATTTCTGCATATAAAGATTTGGTAATATCATGAAACATATATTCAGCGGCTTAATTACAGCTCTAATAACTCCATTTAAGGACGGAGCTTTGAACCACGCTTCTTTAGAACGGCTAATAAAACATCAATCCGCAGCCGGAGTAAAAGCTATAGTAATTGCAGGCTCCACCGGAGAGGCTCCATCTTTAGAATTTAGCGAATATGATGATCTCGTAAAATCAGCGGTTAGAATTGCATCATCGCTTGAAGATAAGATGAATATAATTGCAGGATGCACAGCCAGCAGTACAAATCTATCTATAAAGCTTGCAAAAATAGCTGAGGAAGCTGGGGCAGATGCACTAATGTGCGCAACTCCCCCTTATAACAAACCAAGTCAGGAAGGGTTGTTCCAACATTTCAAAGCTCTGCATGATAATAGCGCTCTACCAATAATGCTATATTCAATACCAGGAAGAACTGGCGGAGACTTTACAGATGAAACAATCCTAAGGCTTGCATCTATGCCTAGAATATGCGCAATTAAAGATTGCTGTGGGGATTTTGAAAGACCAATTAGAATTCAGAAACAAGCGCCTGATTTTATATTCATGTGTGGCGATGATTCTGCGAGCTTAGCATTTAATGCCCAAGGTGCAAGCGGAGTTGTTTCTGTAGCATCAAACATATTCCCGGCTCTTGTAAAAAAAGTACAAGATTTGTGGGAGTCTGGAAAAATAGCAGAGGCTATTATGATGCAAAGAGATTTGATATCTTTTTACAAATCTCTATTTATTGAAACAAACCCCTGCCCCGCAAAATATGCAGCCTATATTGCAGGACTTTGCGAAGCTGAAGTAAGACTTCCACTTTGCGAGCCTTCCTTAAAAAGCAAGGAAATAATTGAGAAGGAAGTTAGAGAGCTTATGTTGAAGAATCATCTGAGCATGCACCAACAAGAGTAGTGCCGTCACTCATTTTCTGTATTTTACACGCTGCATCATCACTTGGATCATCAGATAACGGATGTTTCTGCATAGGAGTATCTTCGGGAAATATTTCATAATATTTTTCCCATATTGACATAGTCTCATCTTTAGATTTTTTACTGATTGTAATGATGGAATCTATTCTAGAAGATATAAATTCAGAAACATTAGATGTTACGCAGCAATATAAATAATCATTTATGATCTCAGCTTTCTCCTTAAAAAGTGTTCCCGCTATTTCCTGAGAAGCTTCATTTCCTGAGATTATATAATTTGCCAGCAAAGTAGCATTAAACAAAGTCTTTAGTTTTTCAGGAGATGAGTTTAACATGCTCTGATCTATTTTTGCGCCATGAGCTAACAACAATATAATAGATTCCATGCTACAATATTTTTCTTCATCCTTGCCATTGATATAAGATGAAACAAGAATATCTAAAGCTGTTTTATTTGATATATTTTTAAAATCAATAGATTCATAGGCTTCTTTTTTTTCAAAAATTACAGGAATCAGATTTTGTTCATTAATAGAAGCAACTTTCATTAATATAGTTTCCCCAGAATCATCTTGCTGTATAGGATCAGTTTTACGAATTATATTTTCTATAAAGTCCGTCTCTCTTAAAGATACATTTTTAGAAAGATAAGAAAAAACATCTGGAGATAATGGATTCTCTATTTTTTCTAAAATATTAGAAGCGATATCAATAAAATTTCTTATATCTAGCTCCTTTCTATTGGTGGTAAAAGCGTCTAAAACTTGGCATAGGATATACTTTTCGTTCAAATTTATCACAGAAAGAAGATTAGATATTTGCTCCTCATCATACATCGATATATAACCCTGTTGCAAAATTGATAATAATACATCTATTGAAGATGATTCAGTAACTTGTTTAGACATAACTATAACCCGCCCAGATCTATAAATTTGATTTGTGGAAGCTATAGCAGAAAGTAGTTAAAAATCAAGGTCTATATAATGTGCTGGGGGTTGGAAGCCCGGAATGACGTCTTGAAGTATAGGAGCAAAGCTAGGACGAGACTTCATAACTGAATACCAATCTTTTATTATTGGGTAGGAATCCCAATGTATTTCTCCGAAGTAATCAAGAACTGATAAATGAGCACCTAAAGCTATATCTGAAAAGGTAATTTTGCCTTCTACGACTAGTGCGCTTCTAGATTCAATGAGCCTTGCCAGATAGTTCATATGATGAACAAGGTTAGATTTTGCCGCTCTTATGTAATCCGTTCTAGGGGATCCAGCTTTTTTTAAAAGGCGAATCAATTTCTCATCTAGTATCCATTTTGTCACTTCTCTATAAAATTTATCATTAAACCAAAAAAGAAGTCTTCTAATTTCGGCAGCAACATTTGGGTCTTGATCCATCAAGTGAAGCTTTTGATCTCTAAAGCTTAAATATTCTACGATTGGATATATTCCACATATTACAGATCCTGATAGTTCTGTAAGCACTGGAACTTCACCAGAAGGATTAAGTTTCATGAATTCAGCTCTACGCAGCCAAAAATCTTCCTTGACTAAAGTAAGGTGAATGTCTAATTCTTTTAATATTATGCGCGCCTGTCTTGAGAAAGGGCATAATGGATAATGGTATAATGCTTTCATAAAGATGATATTACTATATCATTTATGATTGGTCAAGATTGTGTATATTGCCTTTATTGATATAACTTAAACTTAGGAAGTGATATAGATGTTTACAAAAATAGAAAACAATCCACAAAAGTCTTTATTTGTTGTAGGATTACTTCTTTCTTTAGCTTTTGCTCCATTTTTTTTCTTTCCAGCACTTGCATCTATAACAATATTGGCTCATTTAAATAAAGGAGCTGAAACAAGATTAGAGTCCTGGATATATGGATTTTGGTTTGGTTTTGGTTTTTTTCTATCCAGTCTATATTGGATTTCTATTGGGGTAAGCGTTTATTCAAATGATTTTTGGTGGGCTATTCCTATAGCATTTTTTGGCATTCCTTTATTTATGAGTATATTTATATCGGCTAGCTGTGTTATTTCCTGGCACTTTAGAAATACAAAATTCTATCCGCTAGCTTTCGCAATATCCTGGGTGTTTATGGAATGGGTAAGGTCTTGGTTATTTACTGGCTTTCCTTGGAATTTAGCCGGGTACAGTCTATGTATAATGGATCAGCTAATACAACTAGCTAGCATATTTGGAATCTACGGACTAAGCTTAATTGTGGTATTTCTTTGCTCTTCTTGTATTTTAATGTTTGATGAAGCTTGCAGAGTTAAAAATTTTATATTCATATGCCTCTCTATAGCTCTATTATTGGTCTTTGGAGAATGGAGATTAGGTAAGAATGAAACAAAATTCTATGATATAAAGTTGAGATTAGTTCAGGCCAATATACCTCAATATGACAAATGGGATGCGCAGTTATTTTGGGAAAATCTTGAATCTCATGTGAATTTATCAAAATTAGATACAGGATATTTCTATCCTGATATAATAATTTGGCCAGAAGCTGCAGTTACTGCTTTATATAACATTGCTCCAGTAAGAAATATGCTAGAATCTGCACTAATATTCCCAAATGGCTTATTAATTACAGGGGGAGTAAGTAAGGATAAGAAAGGTAAAATATATAGTAGCATCTATTCGATAGACCAATCTGGAAAGATATTATTTGAATATCACAAATCTCACTTGGTTCCATTTGGTGAATATATACCACTTAGGTCTTGGTTCCCTTCAATAAAAAAACTTACCCCGGGACTTCTTGACTATTCTCCTGGAAAACGAGGCGAAGTAGTGTTTTTAGAGAAACTAAATCTAAAAATTCGCCCTCTTATCTGCTATGAATCAATTTTCCCAAGAGAAGTAATAACAAAAGATGCGGATGTCATGATAAACATAACGAATGACACATGGTATGGTAATTCCTCTGGCCCATATCAACATTTCCATATAGCAAGAATGCGTGCAGTAGAAAATGGAATCCCGATGATAAGGGTAGCAAATAGCGGTATATCTGCAATAATAGACCCTTTAGGAAAGATTGTCTCTAAAACATCGTTATTCCATATAACAGCTCTGGATGGATATCTCCCAGAAAAAATCGAAGGCGGAACTATTTATGCAAAGCTACAAGAGCTTACATTATTACTACTCATTGGATTGTTTTATTTTGTAACAATAGTACTGAATAAGAAAACAGAAGAATAAATTGTATCTATTCACGAGGGGGCTAAAAACTCCCAGTGTCATTCCGGCGCTTCCTTTTATGTCATTCCGGCCTTGAGCCGGAATCCAGGCAAAAAAAGAGCCACGAAGTGGCACATTGTAACGCTGGATCCCGGATCACGACCCCGCTGCGCTTGGTCTGTCCGGGATGACGGTGCTGCTATTTTCCGCCAAGGTACTCAATAGATACGAATAAATTTAGCCAATAGCAAAATCATATCCTAGGTTAGAGACTTCAGTGATTTCGCTTGCTAAATTTTCAACCTGTTCAAAAAAAGTGTTTTTTTCCCAAGAGTCACTATCTTTTTCAAATTCTTCATGAATAATAGGATCTTCAAATATTTTATCTAGTGATGCTCTTGTGGGAATTGCACTCTTTATACTAATTTTATCTACTTTAATGCTTTTAAAACTTTCCTCTGCATCACTCCATTTGTACAACATATATATACTAAGATTCAGTATGGGAGGGGTGGTTTGTGGAATGCAATTATAGGCTGGCCTTTCTTGAAATGTTACTCTTTTTTTCATGATGTAACCTCATTAATTGTTTTTAAGTTATAAACAAAAACAAATACTAGCGATCTATTATTTAATAATAACACATTTTGCAAAAATAATACCGCAATATTCAATAATGAATATGCAAAAATATTTAAATAGTAATATAAAAATTACAAATGTTTATTGGGAGTCATTGTTGAATCGCCTGCGATGGATACCCACTGAGGCTCATTGAGTTTTTTCACATCACCGAAAAATGTTCCTTCTATATCTTCTTCGATTCGATAATAATTAACTGGATGCATAGATGATATATTATTCTTTAAATCCGGGGCTTCTATTGGATTTTTTGACTGACCGTAACTTGACTCTATAGATGGAGAATAGGAAATAATATCACAAATAATAGGAATTAGTTTTTTCTGAGATTCTGATAAATTATTGTCACCTTTCATTTTTAAATCATGTACATATTCCAGAATTACTTCATATTCTATTCTTGTTACAACTGCTTCAACAAACCCTTGATAATTGCAAAAAACAGCTTTCTCTAATATAGTTTCTTGACAACTTGCATATTTAGTATTTAAAAATAATTTTTGCTCTTCATTTTTGTATTCTATCTTTGGACAAATCTCTTCATTAAAAATTTTTATACACTTTGCCTTTAATTCCTCTTTTTTATAAGCCTTGGAGCCAAAAATCTTGGAAATAATGTTGTATAACTTAGCGCAACTAAAATTAATATTAACATCATTTGAAAGTGGTTTTGTTTTTTTGTTATATCGTTGCTCAATTACTTTATCTAATAAATCACCATTCTGTGTTGAAAGTTCTTCTGGCTCAGTAAACTTTTCTTTCTTTCTTTTCATAAATAAAACTTGCCAAAGTTAAATAATATAAGATCTTATAAATGGAAGATAAATATCCGTCAACCCCATATCGTGCGGAAACAATGTTTGCTAAGGATGATATGTGATGTTTATCATTTTCATTCATGCAAGGATCCAGAAGATAATCATATATTTACGCTCTTTAGTAAAGCATATCTAAAAAAACAGAAGATCTTATTGAAAATGAGAATGATTAGATGGTGGGTTTGAGTTATGAGCACAGTATAAATAG
>JAGOJE010000033.1 GCA_017995275.1 Rickettsiaceae bacterium
TTAATTTCTGCTCCCATTTTTGTTAGGCAGTTACACATATCAACAATTTCTGGTTCTGATGCGCAATTCATGAGTTTAGACTCCCCATCTGCAAGGCATGCTGCCATTATCATTGTAATTGTTGCGCCAACGGATACTTTGCTGAAGCCAAAATGAGTGCCTTTAAGTTTATTTGCGGTTTCGGCTATTATATAACCATCTTCTACATTTATAGATGCGCCCATAGATTCTAGGCCTGTAAGATGTAAGTCAACTTGCCTTGCTCCAAGAGCGCACCCTCCTGGAAGTGAAACTTTTGCTTTTCCAAATCTTGCAAGTAGTGGGCCAAGCACCCAAATAGATGCGCGCATTTTTCTTACTATGTCATAAGGTGCTGTAAAATTATTTATTTGGCTTGATTGGAGTGTCATGTCAAAGCGATCAAAATCGCATATAGTTCCATGGTTTCTTAAAAGTTCTATCATTGTATGGGTGTCGGTAAGGTTTGGAACCCTAGATAGAGTGAGCTTTTCCTCAGTAAGAAGCGAGCAAGTCATTATCGGCAATAGAGCATTTTTAGCCCCGGAGATATTTATTTTTCCTATTAATGGATTTTCTCCTTGAATTAATATGCTTTCCATGCTCTACTCCTAAAAATTGGCTGTATATTAGCAAAATTTGATTTTATAGTCTATAACATTTGGAACTTAATTAAGTCTGACTTATGGCAAAAATATTGAATATAATGTTGAGTCGCGATTTGGGTGGAATACAGCAATCATTTGTTGATTACTCTAAGGCTCTTAAGATTGCTGGTTATGATGTAGTTAGTGTTATTAGTACTGGTGCAAAAGTCAAAATTGATGATCCTGTATATAGGATAGTGAATTTAGGTAATTGGGATATTCTATCTATATTGCAGCTGGCTTTGATTATATCTTCTTTTAAGCCGGACGTTATAATAGCTCATGGTAACAGGGCTATGAAGTTTGCTCAAAAAACAAAGAGCAGTAAATCTATTTTAATTGGTGTTGCTCATAATTATAGTACTAAATGCATAAAGGAATGTGATTACATTTTTGCAATTACTGGCCATCTTAGAAATTATTTAATATCTCAAGACGTTCCCAAAAAGAAACTAATGTTAATGCCTAATATGATAGATGTTTCATCATCTCCTTATATAGAGCAGGAGCTTAGTGATGTTCCAGTTATAGGTGTTATGGGAAGGTTCGTGAAGAAGAAAGGTTTTGATTTTTTTCTATATTCTCTTTCTCTTCTTAAGGCTAGGGGAGTGAAGTTTAAAGCTATTATTGCTGGCGGTGGGGAGGAGGATATCAAGTTGCAAGAATTATCTGCAAAACTTTCTTTAGATGATACAGTAGAATTTATAGGTTGGGTTAGTAATAAGGATGATTTTTTTGATAAAATAGATATTTTTTGTTTGCCTTCAACTCATGAACCATTCGGTATTATAGTGCTTGAAGCTATGAGTTACTCTAAGCCAGTGGTTTCTACAGATTCTGAAGGTCCAAGCGAGATGATAAAGGATGGAAAAACTGGCGTTCTATGTAATGTTGGTTCAGCAAAGGATATGGCAGATAAACTTGAGTATTTGATAGTAAATAAAGATCTAACAAAAGTGATGGCGAAGAATGCTTACTTGAGCATATGCAAAAATTATGATATTAAAGTCGCCAGTAGAAAATTACATAATCATTTGGAGAAGATCTTACATGACCCTGAGAGTAACAAAGCTAGATAACGGATTTCATATTTTAACTTATTCAATGGCTGGGGCGGAGTCTGTAGCAATAAATTTGATTGCAAAGGTTGGCAGTAGGTGTGAGTCTAAAGAAGAAAATGGTATATCGCACTTTTTAGAGCATATGGCTTTTAAAGGCACAAAATCTAGAAGCGCTAGAAAAATAGCAGAAGAGTTTGACGCTATAGGTGGTCACTTTAACGCATATACTTCGAAAGAGCAGACGGTTTATTATGCAAAAGTTTTGCCGGAAAATTTAAGTTCAGCAATGGATATAATATCCGACATAGTGCAAAATTCATTATTTGATCAGGAAGATATCGCGAAAGAATATCAAGTTATTTGCCAAGAAATAGCCCAAACTATAGATAGTCCAGATGATTTAGCTTATGAGAAATTAAGCGAAGCTGCGTTTTCAAATCAGGCTCTTGGGAGGTCTATACTTGGCACGCCAGAGACAATAGCTGGTTTTACTACGGATGATTTCAAAAAATATATATCAAGCCATTATCATGGAGAAAATATGTTTTTGTCTGCTGCTGGGAAGGTGGATCACGATAAAATAGTAGAGATGGCAAAGCGCATGTTTGATTTTGAAAAGGGCATTAGCAATGCATCTATATTTGATCCAGCAGAATATAAAGGCGGAGTGTCTTTAATAAGTAAAGATCTGGAGCAGAGTAATTTATTGATAGGTTTTGGCGGAATTTCTTACAAGGAAATTACATCATCATATCACATGCAGCTTTTATCTATCATTTTGGGTGGGGGGATATCTTCTAGGTTGTTTCAACATATAAGAGAAGATTTGGGCCTTGCTTATTCTGTTGGATCTTTCAACTCTTCTTATGCGGATACTGGGCTTTTTAGCGTTTATGCTGCAACGAGCCATGAAAATCTGAAGAAAACCACCTTGGCTTTAGTGGAGCAGATGCAGATGATTTGTGATAATGTTACTGAGGAGGAGCTTTTAAGGGCGAAGAATCAGATTCGTTCAATAGTTATGATGTCGGAGGAAAAAACTGCATATAAATCTGAAGAAATAGGAAGGTATTTTTCTATATTTGGCAGATATGATGGCCCAGAGGTGTTTTTAGACATTATAAACAAAGCAACTGTTAATGATGTAACATCAATAGCGAAAAAGATATTTTCCACCAAACCGACATTATCAGTAGTTGGTAAAGACGCCAGCGTGGTGGATTATAACGACATTAGGGTGTAATCCTTTGCGGGTTATCCTGTAAGGTGGAAATTTTATATGTTCTTTTGTGGCGAAGGTGCTAGTAATGACCCATCTGTATTTAGCTGTGGCTGCTTCCTTTCGAACCTGACCAGATCCGCCATCATAACGTCCACTACTAGCGGCTAGATAATATATCTCTTCTGTCTTATATGCAATCGTTTTTTATTTTTCGATGTATAATGAGGAATCATATATTAAAAAAATTAAATAGCTTATCCGCTTTTTAAAAAAACAACAAAAACTAATGAACTTATGATTGACTTTCTTAACAAAACATTTTAGGATCAGCGGCGATTTATTTTGAATAATTTTTGTTATTTGAGATCTGTGAGCCTTGATTAGCAACGATTTTTCATTAAAGAAATCTTGTATATTGTTTTTTATGTGATACTATGCGTTATTAGTTTGTTATTAAGGTATTGATGTATATGAATGAGTTAATCATTAATATTATAGAATTCGGTTTTGGCATGGCGATGTTTGCTAATAGCGTTTTATTCATACCACAAATTATTCGTCTTTATAAAACAAAAGATTCAAAAGATGTTTCTGCTCTGACTTTTGCGGGTTTTAATGTTATTCAAATATTATCGATTTTGCATGGTTATATAAATGGCGATTATAAACTAATGTACGGGATGATGCTTACTTTCATCCTATGTATAGTAGTTACTATTATGATTTTGTACTATAGGAATTCTAAAATAACTGAGGTTTGTGATGAAAAAAGATAAGATTGAGAAGAGTGTGTTGCAACAGATTTCTACTGATCAGATGCTTATGGGCGCTTCTAGCCATATGTATTGGAAAGATAGAGAAGGTAGAATGCTAGGGTGCAATCTGCTGCAAGCTAAGGCTTTGGGTTATGACAGTGTTGAAGATGTAGTAGGGAAAACTGATTTTGACCTTTTTGATACTGAAACTGCGAAAGCGCTGAGAGAGAATGACGAGAAAGTGATTTCCACAGGAATGCCTCTTGTCACAAAGGAAATTGGCAAAATAGGAGATAATCTTAGGGCTTTTGTAAGTCATAAAACTCCAATTAGAGATGAGGAGGGAAATGTAGTTGGTGTTTTTGGAATGTCTATGGATGTGACAGAACAGAAAGAATTTGGAGTTACTATCCCTGGAAGGGTATATAAAGCTCGATTAAACTATATTCCTAAAGATGATGCAGAGTTCCTGAAAGCTAGGAACTGTGTTATTCCGTTGAGTATGGGTAATGATGAGTGTCACTTTGAAAAGTTAAGAGCTACATTAAAAGCTGTGAGTTTAAGGTATAAGGAATGTACTGTTGTCGTGTGCGACCGTATATATCGTCACACACTTGCGTCAGAATATTTGAATAAAACCCCTCAGGAACTAGACGGAATGGCTATAGAAATTGGCGATAAGTTGATAGAAAGTCATGAAAATATATTTAAAGACATAAAAATTCCTCATCAAATAACTAGGTGGGCGCAATATATAGATAATAAGACTTTTTCCGACAATCTAGATAAAGTACTAGCGCTTTATAAGACAGATCCTAAGTACAAGGAGCTCGCAGACATTGATTCTACGCAATTTTTGATGAGGCGCGATGCTAAGGATTGTCAAAATTCTTTTGAAAATGCAATGAAGTATTTGTTCGAAGAGACTGCTGTTATGGCGGATTGGAAATGTTTTGACTATATGATATATCCTTCGCAAAAAAAATTGGAATCTTTATTGTATGCCATCAGCGTGATTACACCAGAAATTAGTCAAGAAAAATGGCGTGCATGGGTTGATTTTAAAGCGGTCGATAGGCTCGATAATCAAGATTTGCTATCCTCTCTTCCTCTATATAAAATTGTAGAAAACATGCCAGGACACATATACTGGAAAGATAAATATGGAACAGTACTTGGTTCCAACCGTGAACAAGCGAAAGCTCTTGGTTATAAGACTGTTGAGGAAGTAATAGGAAAAACCGAATTTAATTTCTGGAGCGAAGATGTTGCAATGAATGTCAGGAAAAACGACCTGGAGGTTATGCAATCTCGGAAGCCTCTGCTTGTTGAGGAATTTGCTCAATTTGGTGGTGAGAGGCGTGCGTTTATAAGCTATAAAGCGCCTCTTCTAAATTCTCATACTGCAGTAGTTGGTATAGTTGGTGTTTCTATTGATGTTACAAAGCAAAAAGAGTTAGAGGCGGAGCTTAAAATTAAGAATGATGCGTTGCGTGATGCTTTGCAGGGTAGGGATGAGTTCTTGCGTAATATGACTCATGAGATTAAAACTCCACTCGCGTGTATATTAAAAATGTCTAGCATGCTTTATGAAAATTGGGACGATTATAAGGATAATGACTCAAGGAAAGCTCATTTGAAAGTTGCAGTTGATGGTAACAGACGCCTTAAGGGAGTTCTATTTAATATTATGGATCTTTCTAAGTCTCAAGCAGGAAAAATGGTTTACGAGAAAGAGTGCTATTCTCTTAAGGATGCGGCTATTAATGTCGTGGATGAGTTTATTGATGAAAGACACAAAATAAAGGTAATTGTTGGTGAAGGGAATTTTTATGGATGTTTTGACCATTACCGTATAGAACAAGTGATTCGTAACCTTGTTTCTAATGCTTTTAGATATGGTGGTGATGGTATTATAACTGTAAAGCTAACAGAAGCCAATGGAGTTGTTTATTTTTCTATTTCTGATGAAGGAGTTGGGATTCCAGAAGCGGAACTTGAAAAAATATTTGAGATTTTCACTCAAAGTAGTAGGACAAAAACTTCAGCTGGTGGAACTGGTATAGGTCTTTCAATTTGTCGTAATATAATAGCTGCTCATGACGGGAAAATTTGGGTTGAGAATAATCCCGATGGGCGTGGTTGTACTTTCAGTTTCTGTATTCCGGCAGTTGATGTGATTGTGCAGTCTAAGCCAAAGTTGCAAGCTGCGCAAAGAAAGGTTAGGAATCCACAAGATGTTGCTAAAAAGTCTCTAGCTTTAGTGATAGATGATGATGATGACGTTCTTCAAATGACGGCGCTTATCCTTGAATCAATAGGTTTTGATGTTATAACTGCAGCATCTGGCATGGATGGTCTTGAGAAATTATATGAAAATAAAGACAAGATAGATGTAGTCCTGCTTGACGTTATGATTCCAGATGTGTATGGATTAGAGATATTAAAACGCATTAGAGCTAGCCAAGAGCTAAAACATTTAGAAGTTTACATACATAGTAGTGTGAGTGAGGGGGATGTGGTTTTGGCAGAAGCAGCTGATATTGGTATATCTGGTGTGATTGATAAAATGATGAGTGCTCAGGATATTGAAAGGGTACTATCTAAATTTTTATAATAGGTGTTATTATGTCAATTGATGATCTAGAGCTCGGACAGTTCTTGATTGCGAAGTTTTCTCATGATGTCGCAGGGGTTATAGGTGCTATTAATAGTGGCGTTGACTTCTTGAAGATGAATGATGAGAGAACGAGAGATCGAGCTTTAGATTTATTATATACTAGTTCTGAGCAAGCCGTTGCTAAACTTCAATTCTATAGATATGCCTATGGTTCTGTGAAAGGTCCTGGTGAGGCAAATTTAGAGGAGATACAATCGTTATGCGAGAAGTTTTTAGCTAAAAAATTCTCCTTAGAATTTCATGGAAATTACTTCAGCGATCCTAGTTTATTTATTTGCAGTCGGACGGGTAAGGTTATAACTTGTTTAGTAGAAGTAGTAGCTGGAAGTCTCATTTACGGTGGGTCTATAAAAGTTGATGTAGCAAAAAGCGAAAAAGGCAAGAAAATAACGGTTTCAGGATCGGGTAAAAGCGTAAAAATAGATAGAGAAAAATGTGAAATAATGCAAGGTGTGGAGTCTCCTTTGGGTATTTTTAACGTTCATCATCATTATACTGGGCATCTCATATCAGCTATTCCAGCAGCTTTAGCATTTTCAGTTTCTGAGAATAATATAGAGTTTGTTCTAAATTGCGACGTTGTTTAAAACTTTGAAAAACGAATGAGTACTAAAGCAGTCTATGCTTCATGTTAATGAGCTTGATGTGGCAATTTACGGAGCATCTAGAGTTTTGCACTTTCTTCTTTGTTTTTGCTCCTGGAGATGAAGAGAGTTTTATATTATGTAGGAAATCTTTAGTCTCATCTTTCATATATTGTACACGGAGTTTTGCTACTCCTTTTTGTTTAAAGCCTAATGTTTGAGCTGCGCTTTCTGATACATCTATTATTCTATCTTTTCTAAATGGCCCTCTATCATTTACCATAACCATAAGAGATTTGTTGTTTTCAAGGTTTGTTACCTTCACTATAGATGGCATTGGTAGAGTTCTATGTGCGGCTGTTAGCATTTTTTTATTGTACAAATCACCATTTGCAGTTTTTTTTCCGTGGAATCCGTCTTTTGAGCCGTACCATGATCCCATGCCGACTTGGTCATATTTCGTGTCTTTTGCAGGTTTATATGTTTTGCCATTTACCCTATATTCATTACCTATTTTGTAATGACCTTTGTAACGATTATTTCCTCTATCGTCTTTTGATAATTTTCTATATAGAGACTGATTAGAGGAGCATCCAGAAAGTACTAGGGACAAGCTGGCCATAATAAGTAAGATGAATCTCACGAGCTATCCATTTTAGTGTAACAAGGATACATTATGGCTCAATTTTATTCCTCTGTAAATAAAAAATGTAAAATGCGCGAATCAATAAAGGTTGCATATTTGCAACAAGGGTTATATAGAAAGCCAATTTTTCTATTATAACGGTTGAAAGGAAAATGTTTTCGATGTATAGTTGGGTGTAATGAGGGGTTTTGGTTGACACCAGATACTTCATGCATCTTTAAAATTATTTATAATATGGAGTAATTATTATGATAAAAAATGTAGCAGTTGCTTTCTGCGCTTTAGCACTTGTTTCAGCTTGTTCAAAGAAATCTATGGATTCTGCAAACGATGCGCTAAATGCAAGATTCATCAAAGAAGCAGGTAGCGATAGAGTATTCTTCGCTCTTGATAAACACAATGTAAATGAAGAAGGAAAAACTGTTCTTCACAAACAAGCTGAATGGCTAAAAACAAATTCTTCAGTAAAAGCTACTGTTGAAGGTCACTGTGACGAAAGAGGTACAAGAGAGTACAACTTAGCTCTAGGTGAAAAAAGAGCTAATGCAGCAGCTGCGGTTCTTAAAGGCCATGGTGTAAACTGCGATAGAATCGAAGTTATTTCTTATGGTAAAGAAAGACCAGCAGATATGGGTCATGACCAAGCAGCATACAAACAAAATCGTCGTGCTGTAACAGTGGTTCGTAAGTAATTTTACACGAGCTTCTATGCTTATATTTGAAAGCCAGGCGCTTGATGTGTCTGGCTTTTTTCTTTTGTGTGAATCTGCATATCTATTTTACGGTATCTATAAGCTCCTTGGCGAGTGGGTCACTCCGGACAGGTAAGCGAAGGGCGATCCGTGATCCAGCATTATAATCCAGCAACTTGTTGCTCTTTATAATAACGAGTCCTTCGGACTGTTTTTTGACTGGATTCCTGCTCAAGGCAGGAATGACACTCACGCGGTCACCCCGGACAGGTAAGCGAAGGGCGATCCGTGATCCAGCAGTACAATCCAGCAACAAGTTGCTCCTTATAA
>JAGOJE010000034.1 GCA_017995275.1 Rickettsiaceae bacterium
GAATATATTTGGCCAAAGTTCTGCAAGTACATAAAATACTATACATCCCCAGTTTGCAGCAAGAGCTATATACCATTTAAAATGAGGATATTTATGCATCAGATCATGTGATCTTATAGCATCCATATGATATAGCTCTATTTGAGGGTATATCACGAAGGCAAAAATCACAAAGAATGATACAAAAAAGATGAGCAAATAATAATATATCCTCTCAAAAGAAAGGTGATTTACCATCTTTGTATAGACTATTACAAAGATTGCCGCTGCTGGTGTTACGCAGTAAACTTTAGCAAAACTTGTTACCTCCGCTCCTATTTCGGGTATTACTACGCTATCTTTTAAAATTCGTAGAATGTTCTGGTTAAATAACACGCAGAACATCAATAGTGACATCGGAATGAATTTTGGGAGTTCGTGCCTATAGATAGGCCAGATCTTGGAAAATATAGAATTCGACTTAGGCTGAGCCATCAAAATTACCAATAAAGCAAAAAAAAAACTTGCGGATTAGGAAATCCAAGCTTTTAATTCACCAAATATGCTGTAATGCAGTATAAGCGAAAGTGCACCATTTGTATATAAAATAACAAAAAATGTCAAGATATTTTTTAGATATCGTTAGGTGTAGGATCAATATCGCCAGATATATTATCAGATATTGGATTTGCTTCTTCGCAGTCTTGGTGAGGAATATATCTATCCATTATGCCAAAAAATGGCGCCCCTAGCGACTCAAGTTTTTCGGCTGTATTTTCAAGTCCGCTTTGCAAAGAGTGTTGCATCTCGAGTGAAAATTTATCTTTTAATTCCATGGCAGAAGCAAATTTTTCAAATGCCATTTCATCTAAACCGTATTGTGCGTAGGTTCTTCCTAAATATATAATACTTTTGGCGATTAAGTCATACACTTGTGGAAAATCCTGTAAATATTCATACGGATCGCTCCCATGTTTTTCCCTGAGATATGAATAGAGGCTACTGGTTTCTTCCATCATTGCAATAATACCATAGTTCTTTGTAAGAAAAATTTTGTCTAATGTGGAGTTTTTTTGTAACTCTTGGCCATATTCATCCATCTTACTTAAATATTTTGTGCAAAGAGTTCCTACATCCTCTTTAAAATGGGAAAATCTTTCATCGACTTCTGGACATCGCTTAAATATTGCCGCGCTATTGATTCCCATTTTCAGTGCGTCGTGATACTTATTTTGCAAAAAATAGATATATCCTATGTTATTTAATCCTCCGGCAACCCATTGGCTGTCCTCACCATAAGTCTTTTTAAATATTCCGATGGCCCATTCTATATATTCCTTGGCTTCATCATGTTTTTTCATCTTTAAATATGTCATACCAAGATTATTTAGAGCCTCTGCTACTTGAGGCTCAGTTGTGGCTGAATCCAAAGCATTTGCTATATTTGAAAGTGCGGCCTCTGGATTATTGTTGATATCTAATTCGATTTGTCCGCGCAAAGAGTCCAACAAGTACTTAATACTTCTATCTTGTGTGTTTCTATCTTTCATAGATTATTTCAAAGCCATTCTTTTGCATCTATATCCAGCAGGATACCTCAGGCTTTTATGTCTATTTTGTTGGAAGGTCGTTCTGATTGTTACATAAGGATCAGGAGATCTTTTTGCTACATAATCAGTAAAGTCTAGCACTTCAGAACGTTTCTGTACCAACGATACACCAGCTAAAGCATATGAGAAATCTCTATGTAGAGGACGTTTAAGTGGATTTAGTTTGCTGTTAAATACTATAGGATCAAACATATCCCTAACATTTGACGATCCATAGAATGGAAGCACAACATAAGGGCCAGGGCCTACTCCATACCTCGCAAGTGTTGATCCAAATGTTTGAGGAGCTGGCTTTTCCACGCCAAACCCAGCAGCAACATCAAAGAAACCACCAATACCTAAAGTGCTGTTTATTAAAAATTGCCATAGGCTTTGGGATGCATTTTTTGCATCAGCTTGTAATACTGTATTTACAGTAGTTAAAGGAACAGAGAAGTTGTCAACAAAGTTGCTAACCTTATCTCTTGCATAATCACTAACAAGCTCCCTGTAACCTCTTGCTATTGGCCTTAGTAAGAAATGATCAAGAACTGAGTTAAAAATAAAGATCTTTCTATTTACTTTTTCAAATGGATCGTCAAGATCTGCGCATGAATCGTCTGAATCAATAGAATAATTATATTTAGAAGATGCTAAAGCATCGCTATGCTGAAATAATAATAATGAAAATACAGCGAGTGTGGAGGACGCAAACTTCATGATTTTTGACATAAGTTCTCTCATTTTTTGGCTATGAACATTTTATATGTTGCAGTTTTAGGAAACCGCCACTCCTTTATATCCAATATCTCCAATTCTGCAAGCTTTAACTTTGCCGTTATTTCATCTGCTGAATATATGAAACGACATTCAAAAGGGTTCCAAATAGTCTGAGTGTCTGTTTGCAAAAGCAATGCAAGGTATCCATTTTTTTCTAGAATTCTTGTTATTCTCGAGAAATATAGGTCTAAATTTTTTGCAAAATCAAGAGAATTGAAGCTAAAAATTATGTTGTATTTTTCTTCTTCTGGGGAATTTAAGAACTGTTTTGCGCTCATACTTACTATTTTGTCATATACTCTTATTTTATCATCTCTGATAGATTTAGTATATGAGGTTAGTTCTTCTATATTATCAACGCCTGTTAAAGTGTAATTTTTTTGCATTGTTCTATCTATTTCTGCGCCAATGAATCCGCATGAGCATCCAAGGTCAAGAATCTTACAATCTTTTGGTAGTTCTTCTACCACAGAAAGAAGGTCTTTTGTCAATAGTCTTGGCAGATATTTGGGGTAGTTAATCCATTTTTTTATATATGATTCTGATGTTATACGGCGATATTCATCTAGAATTTTAGTGGGTGATTGTGTAACTTCTGCAGAGTTTTCTAAGAATGCTTTTAGCCCGACTTTATCTTCATCGCCTGCTTTTTCTAAATAGGATATCGCTTTTTCTTTGTCCTTTTTTAGAAAATAGCACCATCCAATTCCATAAAACACTTCCTTATCATTTGGGGCTATTAATGTATCTATTATTTTAAATCTCACAAGAGCATCTGATATATTTCCTTGTTTTATGTGGTACCAAGCAAGATCTATATTTGTATCCTTTAAATTATCAAGATTAGTTCTTACCTTTTCTATGTGAAGCTTTAAATCCTGATATTGTTCTATAAAGAAATTTTTTAAATTCGCTACAGAATTCATTGTATTTGTTACTCCTCCAGCTACTGAAGATCCAAAAGATTTAACTTTGTCTAAAATGCTCATAAAAATATACCTTATTTCCAATTTGATTTTGGTCGTATGTTTCCATATAATCTTGCTAAGATCAACATATAAGTGATTTTTACTTTTTAAAACATCAATCTTAGTGAAACATTATGACTCTAATATCGCAACGTCTTGACTTAATAAAGCCATCACCAACTTTAGCTGTCTCTCAAAAAGCAGCAGAATTAAAAAAACAAGGTATCGATGTGATATCTATGGGAGCTGGGGAACCTGATTTTGATACTCCTGAGAATATAAAATTAGCTGCAATAAGTGCAATAAAGAGGGGGGAAACAAAATATACCAATGTTAATGGAACTTTGGAGCTTAGAACTGCAATAGTAAAAAAATTTAAAAATGAAAATGATCTTGATTATAAGCCAGATGAAATAATAGTATCAAATGGTGGAAAGCAGGTGATTTATAATCTTTTTATGGCATCTTTGAATCCTTCAGATGAAGTTATAATACCTGCGCCATATTGGGTGTCTTATCCAGATATTGTAACTCTTTCAGGTGGGGTGCCTATATTTGTAGAATGCCAAATAGAGGATGGATTCAAATTAACTCCAGATAAATTAAGAAAAGCTATCAGCGCAAAAACTAAGTGGCTAATCATTAATTCTCCAAGTAATCCATCAGGTTCCGCATATACGAAACAAGAGCTTTTGTCTTTAGCATCTGTGCTTGAAGAATTTCCTCATGTTAATGTAATGACTGATGACATATATGAGCATATAATTTTTGATGATTTTAAATTTTTTACTTTAGCATCTGTTGCGCCACAGTTAAAAAGCAGAATCTTTATAGTTGGTGGGGTATCAAAAACCTATTCTATGACAGGGTGGAGGATTGGATATGGAGCTGGTAATAAAGATCTTGTAAATGCAATGTCTGTAATTCAATCTCAAACTACTTCTAACGCTTCTTCTATAAGCCAGGCTGCTTCTATAGAGGCTCTTTCTGGTGATCAAAGTTTTATTATTCCAAACAGAAATGGTTTTCAGGAAAAGAGAGACTTGGCATTTGAGATATTGTCTTCTACTAGAGGCCTTGAGTGCTATAAGCCTGAAGGAGCTTTTTATTTATTTCCTAGATGCGAAGGTTTAATAGGTAAAAAAACACATTCTGGAGAAGTGATAGCTAATGATACAGATCTTGCTTCTTATTTAGTAAATGCAGGAAGGGTTGCTGTTGTTCCTGGTAGTGCTTTCGGCCTTGCTGGATATTTTCGTATATCATATGCTATGAATATAGATGAGTTAAAAGAAGGATGCTTGAGAATTAAAGAATTCTGTGAGAAGTTGCATGATTAAAGCGTTCTTGCGGTATTTTGCTTCCTTGATTTTAACTTTATATCTGAAATTTGTATACCTCACTACAAGGTGGAACTATGTCCTTCCTTTTGGTTATAAGAAAAAAGACTTTGACTGCTCGGTAAAAACTATTTTTGCTATTTGGCATAATAGGTTAGCAATAGTACCTTATGCTTTTAAGGCTCATAAAAACACTTACGCTCTCGTATCTCCACATTCCGATGGAAAAATAATATCAAATATCTTGAGATTTATGGGGCATAAAGTAATAGAAGGTTCCACAAACCGTAATCCTTTGCAAGCAACTAGAAAGATAATATCAGCACTTCATAATAGTAGTAATATAGTAATAACTCCTGATGGTCCAAAGGGGCCTAAATATGAAATAAATAGTAACATAATGGGTATTGCCAGGATGACAGGGGCAAAAGTTGTGCCAATGTCTGCTTATATGGAGAATAACATCAAAATTAATAGTTGGGATGAGCTTATATTTCCATTACCCTTTGGTAAGGGAGTGATATATCTTGGAGAAGAAATAGAAAGTAGCGAGAATGATGATCTTTCTGCATTGCGATTGAAAGAAGCTTTGCTAGAACTTTCCAGAGAGGGGAAATGATAATATTTTACAGATTGCTAGGTTTTATATTGTTTCCATTGATAGTTTTGTGGATAGCTATAAGACTTTTTAAGGGGAAGGAGGAGATTTCTCATATAGGGGAAAGGTTTGGTTTTACTTCGCAAAAAAGATCAGCAAAAAAATATATATGGATTCACGCGGCAAGCGTTGGGGAGTCTCTTATTGCTCTAAATTTAGCACATAGCTTAAAGAATAAATATGTGGGTTATGATATTCTAATCACAACTGGCACTGTTACTTCAGCTAAGCTTGTATCATCAAGGCTGAAAGATGGAATGATTCATCAATATATTCCGATTGATGAATATTTCTCAGTTAGAAGATTTATAAAATTTTGGACTCCATCGATTGGTATATTCATTGAGTCAGAAATATGGCCAAATTTAGTTAGTATCAGTAGTGATTTTTGTCCTATTTTGATTGCAAGTGCCATTATGTCAGAAGTTTCATTAAAAAACTGGAAAAAATATCCGGATTTTGCACGTCATTTGTTTTCTAAATTTTCTGCAATTTTATGTCAAACTTCAAATGATGTAGAAAAATATCGTCAGATCTGTGATATTAATGTCGTCAAATTAGGGAATTTGAAGTTTTCTTCTCCAATTCCATTTGTAAATAAAAATGATTTGGTACTACTTAGGGAGCAGATTAGAGGAAAAGTTGTCTTACTTGCAGCTAGCACTCATGATGGGGATGAAAAAATAATTCTAGATATATTTAGTAAATTACATCAAAAGCACTCTGATCTGATTCTGATAATTGCTGTGCGTCATCCTTATAGGTCAGATGAGGTATCTAAATTGGTGTCTTCATTCGGGTTTGGTTACGCCTTACGATCTTCCGATTCTAATATTTCAAAGGATGTTTATATAGTTGATACGATAGGGGAATTGGGTTTGTTCTATAGTATAGCAGATATTTCATTCATTGGCGGTTCCTTTAATCATGGCGGGCATAACTTCCTTGAAGCTACTTTTTTTGACGCCAAGATAGTTGTAGGGCCTGACATGAGCAATTTCCTAAGTCTTACGGAAGAGTTTGTATCTGGCGATGGTATATTGCAGGCAAAGGATGAGGAGGATTTGCTGCAGAAGATAGATTATTGTTTAACTAGCAATGATTCTAAGCAGATGATTCAAAAAGCACGTGACATAGTCTCAAGAAATAGTACAATCATTGATGGTTATGTTGAAAATATTGGGGCTTATTTAAAATAATGATAATATTAAATTATCCAAAATTCTGGCAGAGAAGGTCTATAGTTTCTTATATCTTACTACCATTGTCGTTGATTTATACTTTAGCTGCATATTTGCGTTTTCTAATAGTAGGAACAAGGCATTTACCTTGTAAGGTTATATGTGTTGGAAATCCGACTGTTGGTGGGGCTGGTAAGACGCAAGTTGTTATATCAATTGCCAGAAATTTTATAAAAGATGGAATAAAATTTGCAATTATATCTAAAGGATATAAGGGGTGTTTTGTTTCTCCAACTATTGTTACTACTGATATGGATGCCAGGATTGTTGGAGATGAAGCTCTAGAACTAGCAAAATATGGCACTACTATAGTTTCTAAAAGAGTTATAGATGCAGAAGATCATGTTTCAAAAATTTCTCCGGATGTTGTTATAGTTGATGACGGGCTCCAAAATCCTAGCTTTTATAAAGATTATAAAATAGCTGTAATAGATAGCGAAAGAGGGTTTGGTAATGAGTTTCCTCTGCCCGCTGGTCCAATGAGGATGCCTGCTGTTCTTGAAGATGCTGACGTAATATTATCTATTGGAAAAAAAGATATTACAGAGGGGGCTACTAAATGCAAAATTACTCCAGTGACTGAGTTAGATAAAAATAGAAAATATTTTGCATTTGCTGGTATTGGTAATCCAGAAAGGTTTTTTGATGGATTAAAAGCTTCTTCTATTATTCTTGTGGGTTCTAAATCCTTTCCCGATCATCATTTTTTTTCTGACTTGGAAATTAAAGAGCTTAAAAAAGACGCAGAAGCTTTAGGCTCCTCATTAATTACAACAGCAAAAGATTATGTAAAGATAAAACCACTGGATAGGTCTGATATAATCTGCTATGAAGTAAGATTGTCAATCTCAGAAGAAGAGAAATTTATGAAGGATATTTATGAAAAGATTTTTCAAGAGAATTAAACACAGAACTGAGTATTATCTATTCATTTCCTTAGCATCTGTTCTTTCAATCATGCCTGTTAGGACTGCTTCTAATATTTGTTCTAGAGTTGCAAGATATATAGGCCCGATATTTAAGGTCACTAGAACTGCACGTAAGAATTTAAGGATGGCTTATAAGGATATCTCGGTTGAAGAAGAAGATAAAATAATAGATGATTTATGGGATAATTTCGGAAGATTTGCTGGTGAATTTCCTCATATACATAAGATAAAAGATATATGCCCACAATATGTTGAAATAATAGGCAATGAGAATATAGAGCATTTAAGAGAGTCTGGTAGACCTTTTCTTTTATGTACTGGTCATTTTGCTAATTGGGATATGGCTCTTAGGATTTTGAAATATCTCTATCCGAAATGGGGGGTGGTATATAGAAGTGCTAATAATCCCATGGTAAATAGCGTGATAAATAAGTGGCGATCTGTAGATGGAGTCAACCTTATAGCCAAAGGGCCTGCCGGTGTTAGAAGCCTAGTGCAATCAATAAAAAATCGTGATTCTATAGTGATGCTTGTAGATCAGAAAATGAATGATGGAATTAGCGTGCCGTTTTTTGGGCTTCCATCTATGACTGCGCCAGCGATTGCTAAAATTGCCTTGGATTATGATTATGAAATAGTTCCAGTCGAACTTATTCGTTCAGGGGCATGTAATGTACAAGTTGTGGTACATAAGCCTTTAGAAATAAACAGAGGTGAGGATGGTGAGAAGGAAACAAAACGTATAATGTCAAAAATCAATCACATGCTAGAGGGGTGGATTAGGAAAAGGCCTGGGCAGTGGTTTTGGTTCCATCATAGATGGGGTAAACATAATACTAATTAGTGTCAGAAGGCTCAAGAGCGGTTGTGATAAAAATGGCCGTAAGGTTATACTATAGCGATTGAGAGGGCTAGTACCTCTTTCGCACCGGCTTTTTTTAGGATTTTTGCGCAGTGGTTTATAGTTGTGCCAGTGGTGATTACATCGTCTACCAATATCACTTTTTTTCCCTTTACTCTTTCTCCACCAGATATTTGAATCGAAGCACTAATATTAGCG